>NZ_JBHXJG010000020.1:0-47816 GCF_042723425.1 Streptomyces sp. NPDC058375
GGCAGGCCCTGTCGGGGCTGGTGCGACGGAGCACTGATCGGCCGATTCGGTGAGTGCCGTCGCGGTCACGACCGCTCCTCCGGCGTGCCGGGTGCTCCGTCACTCGGTCCAGGGACTACGCGACGTCAGCGAGTCCGGGCGACGAGTTCACCAGCTGTCAAGCTGAGTTGGTCGAGTGCTTCGGTCACCTGCTGCTGCGTCCTGGGCGCGGTGGCGACGCGCCTGGCGTTGTCGAGCTTGCTGTCGAACACTTTCCAGGACCGCGCCGTGTAGCTCTCGGCGTTCACCTTCGATGCCTGTTCGACGGCTTTCCTCAGCGCTGACGCGTTGAGTTCGGGCGCGGTGGCCTTGATCGGTGCGAGGCCGGTGATGGCCTTCTTGATGGCTTTGGTGGCTGTGTTGATCTGCGCCTGGGTGGTCTCGGGGTCGTCGGCGGCCGCGAGGGCCTTCTTACCCGCCTTGACAGCGCTCTTGAGGCTCTTGACGGACTGCTTGGTGTACCGGTGAGATTTGTCGAGCTTGGCCTCTCCGTTCTCGATGGCCTGGGCCAACTTGGTGACGTCGACCGTTACTTCCGCGCCGATGCCCCGCAGGTTCTTGATCGCCGCGGTGAGGGCGGTTGTCGCCTTGTCGACCTCGGCCTGCGTGTGATCGGTGGCCTCGCCTTCCGTCTGCAGGGCATCAAGGAGCGCCTTGGCCGGTGCCAGCTTCTTGGCGAGGGCCGCCAGGCTTTCCTTGGTGAAAGTGTCGCTCATCGCCGAAAGCGTGGTTGCCTGCTCGACTGCCGGCTTCAGCTTGGTCACGTCGAGCGGGACGATCTTCTTCGCCCTGATCGTCATCTCGTAGAGGCCACGGGCCCACTCGGCGGCGCCGTTGTGAATCATGTCGTAGCTGTCGCTGTTCTGGAACTTGATGTAGCGGAAGGTCTTTCCCGTCATGTCGTGCGCCTGGAAGCCGGGGAAGTTGTTCTGGTTGTTGTTGACGGCCGTGGTCCAGGTCTTGTTGTCGTTGGACCCCAGGATCGTGTAGCGGTGGGCGTTGTCGGACCCGCTCACCGTCTTGAACGACAAGGCGATGTTCGTCAGCTCACGCTGCTCGCCCAGGTCGACGGTGACGTAGAACTTGTTGTTACGGCCCTTGTACGCCTGTTCGGTCCCGTCGTAGTTGTCCATGTCGGAGTCGATACCGTTGAACGCCTGGCCGACGTCGTAGCGGTGGACGATGCCCTGCTTCTCCAGCGCTCCGCCCGGGCAGGTCACCCAGTCCGTGGTGCCGGAGGTTCCGTTGGGGTCGAACTTGTCGCACTCGTAGAACGCGCCGGGCTTCTGGTAGTCGATGACACGGGGTGTGTGGTCGGCGGGGTCCACCTTGCCCAGTTCACCCTCAGCGGTGCTGATGCGGACGGCCTCGTCCGTGCCGTCGCCGGCCTGCACGGTTCCCCTGTTCAGGCTGACGCTGACCTGCTGGGCGTACTTGACCGTGAGCTTGCCGGGAGCCGGTGCGTACGCCGAAGCAGTGATCTCCTTGCCGTTCTTGTCCCTGCCGATCAGCACCTGCTTTCCGGTCGCCGCGCCGGGCCCCTCGGCCTCGTCGTCGATCGTCAGCGGCAGCCATACCGTCGTCGAGTTCTCGAGGTCGTTGACGACCCAGCGGCTGCCGTTGAAGAGGTAGACGGGCTTGTCCTTGGTCCCCAGGTTCCAGACGCCGCCGACCTGGCTGCTGTAGGTCGTGTTGTCGGCGAAGGGCTGCAGCGGCGTCCACGTCTTCTCACCGTTACGGTAGCCGTACTCGTCACGTTCCGCGCTGAGGCCGCCGGCGAGGCTCGCGGCGCGGTTGTACATGGCCTGGTTCTTGTACCAGCCGGACTGGCCGGAGGTGAGCAAGTAGACGTACTTGCCGCCGGGACTCCGGATGGCCTGGGGGGCTTCCCGGTGGTCTGTGACGTTGATGTCGTATTCCTTGGCCGGCACGACGGATGTCATGTCCTTGTTCAGCTCCCACACCCGCATGTACAGGTGGTCCGAGCCTGTGATCAGGTACGACTTGCCGTTGCCGCCGAACTCCTTCTCGTCCGTATACAGGGCGTAGTCGCGGCTGCCGAAGCCGAGGTTCTGGCCGTAGCGGGCCGGTACCGGGTCGGCGCCGTCCATCGTGTAGTAGACCTCGGCGTTGTAGGTCGGCGACAGGACGCGTAGTTCGCCGTAGCCGAAGAGGCCGGCGTCGTTGTTCTGCCAGTCGCCCGACTTGAAGTTCATGACCGGCTCGAACACCGGTACGTCCTCGGCCCCCTCACTCCCCGCCTTGGCAAGGGAGAAGCTGGTGGTCGCGACGTCGGAGAAACGGGTCCTGTCGAAGTCGGTGGACACCGCCTTGAGCACCAGGCCGTCGGTGATCGAGATGTCGGGCACCTTGTAGCGGTTGTCCCATTGCCAGGCCGTGTCGCTGGTCCTGGGGTCGGAGCCGTCGGTGGTGACCAGTACCTGGTACTTGTCCACATCGAGGTCCGCGGTCACGTAGGCGCGGTCGCCGTCGTTCGCGACGACCGACTTGCTGCCCTTGTTGACACCGGCGTTCTCGTCCACACGCGGCGCGATCCGGGGCGCGACGAGCTCTTTACGCGCGCCGCTGTCGTCCTCCACCGACGTGTACGTCTCACTGGCGACTGCCGAGCGGTCCATCTCGTCCACGATCGGCGTGGTGTCGTCGTTCGGGTTCGGGTCGTACGCCTCGTCGGCGCCACCGCCGTACCCCTTCGCCGCGATACCGGCCGCCTTCGTGGGGTCGGACTTCGCCGCGGGGTAGCGCACGATGTAGGAGCCAGGGCTCGGGTTGATCCCGGCGGCCTTGGCATCCTCGTAGGCTGATTGGTCGTACGGCGTCATGCGCACGGCGCCGGCCTTGAGCGTCATGTCGTCGTGCAGGTCGTTGAAATTGAAGGTCCACCAGGTGCCCTCCTGAACGGAGGAGCCGTACAGGTCGTCGCTGTTGCGCGCGGGCTTGTCCGGGTCGTAGCCACTGCCGCGGGGGCCGGTGGGCTTGGGAAACGTGGAGATCTGCGGCGGGTAGTCGCTCCCCGTGGTCGGGGCCTCGGCGCTCCCGTCGTACGCACCGCTCTTGCCTGCGGTGTCGTAGTCCTTGCGCAGCTGCCCGACGCGGTCGCCCATCGCGTCCTTGAAGTCGGTCGACCCCGCCTGGCCCTTGCCTCCGACGTTCAGACTGGCTCCGGGACGTGCGTGTGTCGCGACGACTTTGTAGGGACCGGTGGGCTTGTCGGCGACCAGCGCCATCGTCTGAGAGGCGCTGTAGGTGGCCTTGAGCTCCCAGTGCACCCAGACCACGTACTTACCGCTCGGCGCGCGCTCGAAGTCGATGCGCTCCAGCTTTGCGTTGGCCAGGGGATGCGTCACCGTACCGTCGGGCATGGTGTAAGTCGTGTCGGCGTCGGCGATCACCTTCAGGAGCGACTTGTTGCGCCAGTCCTTGCCCCGGTAGAGGGCCAGGCTGGTACCGCCTGCCGAGGCATCGAGCTGGGTCGCGCCGATCGAGTAGTAGTAGCCATCGACATCGGTGTTGTCGAGGCCCGGGCCCGCCATCGGCTTTCCGTCGGAAGCCAGTCCGGTCGCGTTGTCGACGGTCAGCGTGTCGTCGGCGGCTACCGCCGGCACGCTGTCGGCCGCGACGGCGGCAGGCGCGAGGGCGACCGCCACCGCCAGTGCGAGCGCTACGCCCGTGAAGGGGGCGGCGCCGCGTGACGAATTCCGCCTCGCCCTGATTCCAGGAGCGGTCCTCATGCGATTTCCTCCTTGCCACCGCGATGCCGCGGTTCCACAGCGCTCGAACTCGCCGCCTCACCAGGGGCGGCCGTGTCCCGGGTCGGCGTTGAGCGCACGGTGCCGAGCAAAGCCGCACCCGCGAAGGCTGCGGCGGCTCTCGTTGCGTTGCTCATGATGGATCGAGGTCCTCTCCAGAGCTTTCGACTCCCGCGTGGGTTACGGGAGCCGGCATGTCTCACACGGGAATGCGTAGACCCGGGACACCGTCGGCGTTACGAGCAGCACACACAGGACCCGAAATGTTTACGCAAACATGACAGGGAGGATGCCAACCGGCGGAGGGTTAGGCAATGGGCGCGGCAAGACTTTCTCCACTCGAACCTGTGGGAATCTGTTGACTGTTGCGTGATTGCGGGGAACCTTCGCAGGTGAGGGGCCACCTCGGCCGACGGGTCATCAGCTCCCTTGCGAGCCGGTCCACTTCGGCGGCACGGCCCACGATCCAGCCAGGCCGGGCGATCACCTCCTCCTGCTCAGCAACGGCGAAGGCTTACGCATACCCGGCTCACGAGCCCGGTCGACCGCCGACCGCCAGAGGCGCCGTCAGGGCGGCAAGAGGTGGTGCGCCACCCCCAGGAGCGGCTTGACGCATTGCCGGGAGGGCACGCCGCGCCCGCGCCGAGCGAGACGTCTTCGGCGCGCTCCACTGGTGGAAGATGTTGGAACCTGATCATCTACGACATCAGGCCCTGGTTGTACCGCTCGGGCGCCCCGGGGCATGCCGACGGACGCGGCCCGGAGCATCCGGCGGACGCGGCCCGGCATGCACGGCCAACCCGCCACGGCTCACCTGCTTTACGCACCCGGGCACGCCGTGAAGGGCCCGGGTGGCACACCAGGCCCCTTTTGCTCTCGCTAATTCTGCGTCCGGTAAGACTCACGAAGCGGTGCGCCGGTACCGGGCCGGTCGAAAGGAGCCGCCGCCCGCCGCCCGGACAGTGAACGAGCTGACGGCTCCGGCCCCGCGGGCGGCTTCAGACACTCCGATCGGCAGGCGGAAGCGTCTCCTGCGGAAGCGGCTGCCGCAGAACGGCGGCTCCCCCAGGCGGCAGGGTGAACCCGTCACCGGCCGACGGCCCTATGAGCACCTCCCCCGACAGGCCAGGAAGGGGAGCCGGCGCGTCACCGCGGTTCACGAAGAACAGATAGCGGCTGTCGCTGTCCCGGCGTACGACGTGTTCGACCATGCCCCGCGCTGCCTCGGGCAAGTCGCTCGCCACGCCTGACGGGGCCAGCAGCCGTGGCAGCAGAGCGGCCAGGCCCTCGATCCCGAGGCGGGTGGAGACGTACGCGGCCGTTCCTCGGCCGGTTGCGCGGCGGGTGACCGCCGGGCGTGACGCATAGGTCCCGGTGCGATAGTGGACCAGAGTCTCCACGTCGGTGGCATCGATGCTGATGCGGTCGGTCCACAGGCTGCCGGCCGTGTCGTTGTCGAGGTCGACGGTGTCGCCGTCGAGCAGGGGTCCGAACTCCTCGATGCGAATGCCGAGCAGGTCGCGCAAGGCACCGGGATAGCCGCCGAGCCAGACGTGGTCGTTCTCGTCGACGATCGCGGAGAAGTAGGTGGTGACCAGGTGGCCGCCGCCCTCGACGTACCGGGTGAGCTCCTTGGCGAGCGGCTGCGCCACCACATGCAGGACGGGCGCGATCACCACGTCGTACGGGTTCAGGTCGGTCGTCTGCGCGGGAACCACGTCGGCACGGATGCCCAGGCGCATCAGGGCCGCATACCAGTCGAGGGCCTCACGGTGGTAGTCGAGAAGGGACGTGGGATGGGAATCCTGTTCGCTGGCCCACCAGGAGTCCCAGTCGAACAGGATCGCCACGCGAGCAGGCTCACGCTCACTCCCGGCAAGCGGTGCCAGCACATCCAGCGTGTGCCCCAACGCGACGACGTCGCGGAAGAGTTCGCTGTCCTCACCGGCGTGGGGCACCATCGCCGAGTGGTACTTCTCCGCGCCTGCCGCGGACTGGCGCCATTGGAAGAAGCACACGGCGTCGGCGCCGTGCGCCACGTGCAGCAGCGAGTCGCGACCCAGATCTCCGGGATTCTTGGGCAGGTTGACGGGCTGCCAGTTCACGGCGCTGGTGGAGTGCTCCATCAAGAACCACGGGCGGTGACCCGCGATGCCGCTGGTCAGATTGGCGCAGAAGGACAGCTCGTCACGGTTTCGCGGGCCAAGGACCGTGTAGTGGTCGTTCGAAACAAAATCGACAGCACCGGCCCAGTCCGCGTAGTTCATGCCCTTGATCCCGCTCATCACCATGAAGTTGCTCGTGACGGGGGTATTCGGGGTGATCTCGGTCAGTACCTCGCGCTCGGCGAGCAGATGGTCTTTCAGAGCGTCGGAGGAGAAGCGTTTGAAATCGAGCTGCTGCGTCGGGTTGGGATGAGAGGCAGCGAGGCGAGGTGGCAGGATCTGGTCCCAGGCGCTGTAGCGCTGGGACCAGAAGTCCGTGCCCCAGGCGTTGTTGAGAGCGTCGAGCGTGGTGTACCTGCGGCGCAGCCAGCCGCGGAAGGCGTGGGCGGCATCGTCGGAGTAGTCGTAGATGTTGTGGCAGCCCAGTTCGTTGTTGACGTGCCAGGCCACGAGAGCCGGGTGGTCGGCATAGCGCGTCGCCATCTCTCGTACCAGGCGCAGCGCGTGTTCCCGGAAGACGGGTGAGGTGGGCCGCCAGTGCTGTCGTGCACCTGGCCACAGCGTCTCGCCGGAGGCGGTCACCGGAAGGATCTCGGGGTGCGCGGTGGTGAGCCACGGCGGCGGCGAGGCCGTGGCGGTCGCGAGGTCGACACCGATCCCGCCCGCGTGGAGCAGGCCCATCACCTCGTCGAGCCAGTCGAAATCCCATGTGTCCGCGGTGGGTTGAAGCCTCGCCCAGGAGAAGATCGCCAGCGAGACGAGGTTGACCCCTGCCTGGCGCATCAGCCGGATGTCCTCCTCCCACACCTCCCGCGGCCACTGCTCGGGGTTGTAGTCGGCGCCGTAGACGAGGCGCCGGGCACCGTCGCCGTCCTTCGGGTAGGGGATCCGGGAGGTGCGGGGGGAGGTCATGCAGGTCCTTCCTCGGGCCGGTGGTCAAGAAGGGAGGATCGAGAGCCCTCGGGTGTGCTACTTCTGGACGGTGAAGCCTTGCTTCTGGCCGTAATCGAGAGACTTGTCCCGCCACGCCTTCAGGCCCTCGGGCAGCGTGGCGCCGGAGACGTACGCCTTGCCGACGGTGTCGTTGAAGATCGAGTTGGCGTACACCTGGTACGGCAGGTACTTCCACCCGGCCGGCACACCCTTCGCCGAGTCGGCGAAGATCTTGTTGGCCTTCTGGCCGCCGAAGTACGGGAACTCGGTGTCCTGGAACGCCTGGGAGTTCAGGTCCTTCGCCGTCGCGGGGAACGCGCCGTTCTTGATGCGGGTCTGCACGCCGGGGCCCGAGTTCGCGTACTCGACGAAGGCGTAAGCCAGCTCCTTGTTCTTACCGAGCGCGGGCACGGCCAGTGAGCTGCCGCCGTTCTCGGAACTCGCGCTTTTGCCCTTCTCCCACTGCGGCAGCGGGGCCACGCGCCAGTCACCGGCGGCGTCCTTCACTCCGGAGGCAAAGTTGGCGGGCATCCAGGCTCCGATGGGCAGAGTAGCGATCGTGCCGTCTCCCAAGCCCTTGTACCAGTCGTCGCTCCAGCCGGCGATGGGCGAGAGGAGCTTCTCGTCGATCAGCTTCTGCCAGGTGGCTGTGTACTTCTTGGCACCCGCGTCGGTGAAGTCGATGCCGACCTCCGTGCCGTCGACCTTGTAAGGGTGCGAGCCGGCCTGCCAGAGCAGGCTGGTCGTCAGCCCAGCGTCGCCGACGTCGCTGGTGATGTACGCCTTCGGATCGGCCTTGTGCAGCTTACGGCCGGCCTCGACGTACTCGTCCCACGTCGTGGGCACCGCGATCCCGTGCTTGTCGAAGACCTTCTTGTTGTAGAAGAGAGCCATGGGCCCGGAGTCCATCGGCAGGCCGTAGATTCCGTCGTCGAACTTCACCGAGTTCCAGGGGCCGGGCGAGTAGGAGCCTTCCAGCTTGCCTGCGCCGTAGGGCGTGAGATCGGTGATCTCCTTCGTCAGCGCGTACTGCCCAAGCGCGTAGTACTCCAGCTGTGCGACATCGGGAACGCCCTTCTTCGCCGAGATGGCGTTCTGCAGCCCCTTGTACTGGTCGTTGCCCGTGCCCGCGTTGACTAGCTCGATGTCGACCTCGGGGTACTTCTTCTCGAAGTCGGCGGCGACCTGCTTCAGCGTGGGTTCCCACGCCCACACGGTGACGGTGCCGCCCTTCTTCAGTGCGGCCTGGAGGTCCGCGGCGCCTATCTTCTTCTGACCGGAGTCGTCGTCGGAGCCGCCGCAGGCGGTCGCTGCCAGGGCCAGGGCGCAGACGAGACCGAAGCCGCGCAGCAGGCGGCGGGAGTGCTGGGACATCACGGTACTTCCACTTCTTCGTGGTTCGACAGGACTTACGTACGAAAGGAAGGCGAGGAGCGCCGCGGGGCGACGCTCCGGTATGGCTACTCCTTGACGCTGCCGGCGGAGAGTCCGGACTGCCAGTACCTCTGGAGCAGCAGAAAGGCGGCGATCAGCGGCACGATCGTGAGGAGCGAGCCGGTGACGACCAGGTTGAAGACGGCTTCACCGCCGGCTGTCGCCGCCTGCTTGTTCCAGGCGTCGAGGCCGAGGGTGAGCGGGTACCAGTCGGGGTCCTTCAGCATGATCAGCGGAAGAAAGTAGTTGTTCCACGTCGCGACCGTGGTGAACAGCAGCACCGTGACCGTGCCGGGGGCGAGCAGAGGCAGGGCGACCTGGAAGAAGGTACGCAGCTCGCTCGCGCCGTCGATTCGGGCAGCTTCCATCAGTTCGGTGGGGATCGCCTCGGTCGCGAACACCCACATCAGGTACAGGCCGAAGGGAGAGATGAGCGAGGGGATGATGACGGCCCACGGGGTGTCGGTCAGCCCGATCTTGCTGAACATGAGGAAAGTCGGAACGGCAAGTGCCGTGGTGGGCACGGCGACTGCTCCGATGACGACGGCGAACACAGCGCGCTTGCCGGGAAACCGGAACTTGGCGAGGGCGTACCCGCCGAGTACGGCCAGGAAAGTGGCGCCGCCGGCACCCACCACCACGTACAACAAGGTGTTCAGCAGCCAGCGGCCGAATACCCCGTCCTGGTATGTGAAGGTCTGGCGCACGTTGTCCCACAGTGCGAGGTCACTGTCGAACCACAGCCCGAACGAACCTGACAGACCCTGCTGCGTTTTGGTGGCACTGATCAGCAGCCAAACCAGCGGTACGAGGCTGTAGAGCGCGACGACGCCGGTGAGCGCGGTCAGCAGAACGCTGCGGCGCGGGCGGCCTCGGGTCTGCCGCCGACGGGGAGGGCGGAGCCGGGGGGCGCCGGCCGTCGACACCTCGATGGACCGGGCCTCGGCAGTCGGCGGCACCGTGTCCCGAGTACTGCTCACCGTCATCACTCTCACGCTTCCTTGCGCATGCCGCGCAGCTGGACGACATAGGCGACGACCATCGTGATCACGCCCATGACGATGGCGACGGTCGCGGAGTAGTTGTGCTGCTGTCCGGAGAAGGACAGCGAGTACGTGTAGTAGTTCGGGGTGTAGTCGGTGGTGATCGCGTTCGGCGCGAGCTTCTGGAGGATCGCCGGCTCGTTGAAGAGCTGGAAACTACCGATGATCGAGAAGATCGTCGCGATGACGAGGGCGCCGCGGATGGCCGGAAGCTTGATCGCCGAGATGACCCGCCACTGGCCGGCGCCGTCGATCTCCGCCGCCTCGTAGAGCGAGTGCGGGATGACACGGAGCGCGGCGTAGAAGATCAGCATGTTGTAGCCGACGAACTCCCAGGTGACGATGTTGCCGATCGACGCCAGGATGAGGTCCGAGGAGAGCGGGTCCGGCAACTGCGTGCCGAAGGCATCGTTGATGTCCCCGATCAGTCCGAAACGCGGCCCGTACATGAAGCCCCACATCAGGGTTGCGACGACCGCGGGCACGGCGTACGGCAGGAATACGGCGATCCGGAAGAAGTCCTTGCCGTACAGGCGGCCGCTGTCGATCGCCAGGGCGACCAGCAGGGCGATGCCGAGCATGATCGGCACCTGGATCAGCAGGAACAGACCGACCCGGATGACGCTGCCCCAGAACTCGCTGTCTTGCAGAGCCTGTTGGTAGTTGTCGAGGCCCACGAAGGTGGTGCCCCCGATCAGCTGCGTCCGGAACAGACTCAGATAGACCGAGTACAGCAGCGGCGCCAGGAAAACGAGCACGAAGACCAGCACGAAGGGGCCGATGAATCCCCAGCCCGCCCAGGAGCGCCGCGATCGTCGCCCCGGTGGTCCGACCCGACGGCTCCCGGCGGCCGTCGGCAGTTGAAGCGTCGCCATCTCGCGTCCCTCGCTCGTCCTTCGCCGAATCGAAAAGGAGATTCACGTAAACGTTGCAGGCCGGTGAACCGGCTCGACCGCTCGCCGCCCAGGCGTTATGTTTACGTAAACATTCGATGGCGGCATGTCTACACTGCCCCTAGATGAGCGGTCAAGGGTCGTTCACGAAGCGACGGTTGATGAGGGAGACGGTGGACGGAACAGAGGCAGATCTCACGGCAGCGGGTAAGCGCCTTACGAGGCCGATCCACGCGGATCGCGCCCCGCGTCGTCGCAGGACCGTGTCCATGGCAGACGTCGCCCGGACCGCGGGCGTCTCCTCGCAGACGGTCTCCCGTGTCTCCAACGGCTTCCCGGGGGTCAACGAGGAGACCCGCCAACTGGTCCTCGCCGTGATGAAGGAACTCGGCTACCGCCCCAACAGTGCCGCCCGGGCACTCAAGCGCGGCGAGTTCCGCACCATCGGCGTGATCACCTTCACCCTCGCCACGACAGGCAACGTCCGCACCCTCGAAGCCATCGCCACCTCGGCCGCGCAAGAGGGGTACGCGGTGACACTCATCCCGGTCGCCGTCCCCACCCAGGACGAGGTGCGCGGCGCCTTCTCACGCCTCGGCGAACTCGCTATCGACGCGGCCATCGTGATTATGGAGGTGCACCTCCTCGACAAGGCGGAGCTGTCCTTGCCGCCCCATGTGAAGGTGGTCGTCGCGGACTCCGACGCCGGAGACCGTTACACGGTCGTCGACACCGACCAAGCCGGCGGCACCCGCGATGTCGTCAACCATCTTCTCGGTCTGGGGCATCGCACCGTCTGGCACCTGGCAGGCCCCGAAGAGTCCTATGCCGCCCAGCGCCGCTCGGACGCGTGGCGCACGGCGCTCCAGGAAGAGGGGCGCGTGCCGCCACCCCTCGTACGCGGAGACTGGTCGGCGGAGTCCGGCTACCGCGCGGGCCTGCGCATCGCCGACGAAGCCGACTGCACCGCCGTGTTCGCCGCCAACGACCAGATGGCGCTGGGGCTGCTGCGCGCCCTCAACGAGCGCGGACGCAAAGTCCCCGAGGATGTTTCGGTCGTCGGCTTCGACGACATCTCCGAGGCCAGCTCGTTTCAGCCTCCGCTGACCACCGTCCACCAGGACTTCGCGGAGGTGGGCCGCCGCTGTGTGGAGGGTGTTCTGCACCATGTGCGGGAGAGCACACCGGAGCATGGCACCACCATCGTCCCGACCCGGCTCGTGATACGGGACAGCACGGCCCCGCCGCCCCGGTAGCCACACGAAAGGCTCCGGCGCACGGAGCGGGTCAGCGGCTCCCGGGCCCCGTCCGCCCGCCGGGCGGAAAAGTGATCTCGATCAGGGTGCCGCGGCCTGGCACGCTGTCCAGGCGTACCCGCGCATGATGGAGCTCGGCTACAGCGGAGACGATGGACAGGCCCAGACCGGTGTCCCCGACCGCACGGCTGCGGCCTTTGTCCGCCCGGTAGAACCGGTCGAATACATACCCCTGGGATTCCGGCGGGGTGCCCGGCCCCCGGTCTTCGACCCTGAGCACCACCGCGTCCCGGGTGGCGCTCAGCTCGATGCCGCACGGGGCGTCCGGGGCTGTGGTGCATACGGATGTTTCCCAGAAGGTTGGCCACCAGACTGCGGAGCTGAGCCTCGTCGCCCAGAACGGTGACGCCTTCCTGGACGCGGACGCTGCAGGGGCGGTCCGGTTCCACGGCTGCGGCATCCAGACAGGACTCGGCAACCACACGGCTGAGATCGACGGGTTCCAGTTCCGTTTCATCCTCCTCGTCGAAGCGCGCCAGCATGAGAAGGGACTCGACCAGCCGCGTCCTGCGCTGGATCTCCGAGGCCATGCGTTCCAGGGCGGTATCGACCGCGGCGGCGTCTGGCAGGGCCCCGTGCTGGTAGAGCTCGGCATAGCCCCGCAGGGATTGCAACGGGGTACGCAGTTCGTGGGACGCGTCCGCGACGAACTGACGCATACGTTCCTCGGACGACTCGCGTGCCGTGAGAGCGGCCTGTGCTCGAACTGCGTCACCGGCTCCGGGCACGCGCCGAAGACCAGATCCGGGCCGCCCGGGCCACCAGCCTGCGCAATCTGCCCCTGCACCACACCCCCAGAACCGGGTCTGGCTGGAGATAGTCCAGATCGCGCTGGACCTGCTGGCCTGAATGCCCATGCTCGCCCTCACCGGCCGGGCGAGGCTCTGGGAACCGCGCCGCCTGCGGTTCCGACGGTTCTCCGCAAAAGGCCTGCTCGTCACCTCCGGCCGGCGCCGCATCCTCCGCCTCGCCGGCACTGGCCTTGGACCGGCGAGATCACCGCAGCCCTTGAACGGCTCGCGCTCCTGCCCGATCCCGGCTGACCAGCAACGCACCACCCCTGCGACAGCACCACCCGCCCCGGCAGCGGAACCCGGTGCCCACCCGCCGCGACAGCCGGGCCGCCGGCCTGCCCACCATCAGCTCTCGAAAGCGAAAGGGCCCGCCGACTCCGCCCCGTCGGCAGCCCCTCACGAAAGATCGAGGCTAGTAGGAGCCGGACACTGTGGGGTAGTCCGTGTATCCCTCCGCGCCACCCGCGAAGTGCGTGTCGCGGTTGTCGGCGGCGAGAGGGTGGCCGTGGGTGAATCGATCGACGAGGTCTGGATTGGCGATGAAGGGGGCGCCGAAGGAAACCGCGTCGGCCAGTTGCCGTTCGAGCAGTTCGTTGCCGCGCGCTTGCGTGAAGCCGAGGTTGGCGATGACGGCGCCGTGGTAGTGGGCGCGGTAGCGAGTGAAAGCGGTGAGGGTGTCGGTTCCTGTGTCGGGTTCCGGGCCGAGGAGGTGGAGGTAGGCCAGGTTGCTGCCGTTGAGGCGCTTGAGGAGGTGGTCGTACTCGTCCAGCATCTCGGCGTCCGCGATGAAGGCGGTCCCGCTGTTCCAGTAGGGGGAGAGTTTGATGCCGATGCGGTCGCTTCCCCACACGCTGCTGACGGCGTCCACGACGTCGAGGAGGAACTGGGCCCGCTTTTCACTGCTGCCGCCGTAGGCGTCGGTGCGCTGGTTGAGGCGAGGGTTGAGGAACTGGGCCACGAGATGGGATACCTGCGCGTGGATCTCCAGGCCGTCGAATCCGGCGCGTAGGGCGTTGGCGGCTGCCTCCCTGTAGGCGCCGATCGTGGTGGCGATCTCCGCGGCGCTCAGGGCGCGCGGGGTGAGAGAGTTCTTCGGGCCGTCGGAGGTGTAAGACATCTCGTGGGGATTGATCGCTGAAGGCCCGGCGGGGATCCTGCCGCCGTGGTGATCCGGGTGAGAGGCGGCGCCGGCGTGGCCGAGTTGCGAGACGATCCTGCCTCCCGCGGAGTGCACAGCTTCGGTGACCTTGATCCAGCCGGCGGTCTGGGCGCCGGTGTAGATGCCTGGGACGTTGATGAAGCCGATCGCGTCCGTGCTGACCCAGGTCCCTTCGCTGATGATCAGGCCAGCGCCGGCGCGCTGCGTGTAGTACGTGGCGTGCAGGTCCGTGGGGGCCAGATCCTCGTTGTCGGCCCGCGAGCGCGTCATGGGAGCCATGACGACGCGGTTGGGCAGCTTGAGCGCGCCCAGTCGAACAGGCTGCAGGAGGGGCTGGGTGCCGGGTACTGAGGTCAGGTCGGACATGAACATCTCTTTCGTGATGGGAGGCGCTCCGCGCGGACACGAGGAGCACGAGCGGGTCGGTGGGATCAGTCCTGCTTGAGAGCGTGGAGGGCGGACAGGGGGCCGCCGAGCTGGATGAGGCGTCCTCCCTCGCGCAGCGTTCCGAGGTCGACGGGGGCGAAGCCGAACTCGGAGGTCAGGTCTTTCACGGTGTCCTTGGCGTCGGCGTCGTCGCCTGCGAGGAACAGCACCTGCCGCCCCGCCTCGTGGCATGGCTCGGGTGCGATGAACTGCGCGTAGAGGGCGTTGAATGCCTTGACCACGCGTGCGCCGGGAAGCAGGGAGGCCACGTATTCGCTGCCGGTGAAGTCGCCCAGGTCGGCGATCTCCGGTTTCGGGGAAAGGGAGGCGAACTGGTTGGTGGCGTCGACGACGATGGTTCTGTCCAGGCGAGGGAGCCCGGCGACGGCGTCAGGGATCTGCGGCCAGGGAACCGCGAGCACGACGAGGTCAGCGGCGGCGGCCTCCGCAGGAGACGCGGCTGCCGCGAGCGCGCCGAGGTCCTTGCCCAGAGGGGCCAGGGAGGCAGGTCCTCGGCTGTTGCTGAGCACGACCTCGTGGCCGTGACGGATCGCATGCCGGGCGATGGCCTGGGCGATTGCCCCGGCTCCGAGCATTCCGATCTTCATCAGGCGGCCCCGTGTCCGGAGTCGGCCGTCCGCGGTGTGGTGAGCAGGACGGTTCCGCTCTTGGCCGGGCGCCGGGCATGCTCGATGGCCGCCTTGAAGTCGGCGAGGTCGTAGCCGGCCGCGACTTCCAGCAGGTCCGGCGTGTTCTGCGCCAGGTCCTGGGCGAAGGCGACATCCTCAGCCCGCTCCCTGGGGGTGCGGCTCAGCCAGCGCAGTATCGACACTCCCCGCACCGTCAGCTCCCGCGCCATGAGAGGCAGCGCCTCCAACGATGTCGTGCCGGAACTCAGATGTCCGTAGGAGATCAGAGTTCCGCCGTCGGCGAGCAGTTCGGCGAGGTCCGGGGTCATGGATCCGCCGACACAGTCGAGGACCACCTGGACGCCCCGCTCGCCGGCATGGCGGCGGACCTGTTCCCGCCAGTCGTCGTCGCATGTCGCGATCGTGGGCTGGGAGGGGTACAACGTCCGCATCTTCTCGGCACCGGAGGTGCTGCGCACGAGGTTGATCAACTGCAGGTCGTGCCGGACCGCGGCTGCGCCGACCAACCTGCCGATGGACGAGCCGGCGGCGGTCTGAAGAACCGGACCCGTCTGCCCGCCCAGGGCCTTCTCCATCGCGCGATACAGCATGCACAGCGTCAGCGGGTTGACCAGCATCAGAGCTGCGGTCTCGTCGCTGACCCCGTCCGGCACCGGCACTGCCAGATCGGCTGGGACCACGACGAAGTCGCTCCACGTTCCCGGCGCCGGGAAAACCGCGACCCGCTGCCCCGGGCGCAGTGTGCGGACGTCCGCTGCGACACTCTCGACGATGCCCATTCCCTCCACTCCGGGGGTCCGGGCCCCCGGCTGCTGTTCGGGCCGCCCCGGCAGGCCCTCCACACCGATCAGGTCCCCCGGATGGATGGGCCGGACCAGCATGCGGACCAGAACCTCTCCGCTGCCGGGAGTCGGCCGGCGGGTCTCCTCCCTCAGCGTCAGTACCTGTGCGGCTTCCCCTTGCCGCGTGTGCTCGACGGTGCGCATAGGCGCCTCCACTCACTCTTTGATGATGTTCATCATTAAAATAATGATGAGGGGTAACATCGAAAACGTCAAACGCTGCCGACACAGGAGGGCGGCCATGCCGCGGATCACCAGGGAAGACAAGGCCAGGAACCGGCAGAACATCGTCGAGGCAGCCGGGCGCATGTTCCGCTCGCAGGGCGTCGATGCCGTAGGCATCGCCGAACTGATGAAAGAAGCGGGCCTGACCCACGGCGGCTTCTACAACCACTTCGCGTCCAAAGACGATCTGGCCGCCGAGGCGTGCGGCGCCTCGTTCAATGCCTCTCTGGGCTCCCTGGAGCAGATCCTTGAGGAAGGCGCCGATCTCGCCGGCCCACCACTGAAGCGAGTGGTGGACAACTATCTTTCGGCCGCCCACCGCGATGCCTCGGACGGCGGCTGTCCCTCCGCCTCCCTGGTCATCGACGCCGGACGGCACAGCGACACGGTCCAGAGCGCCTACGCGGCCGGCGTGGAGGGGTACCTCACCCGTTTCGCCGAGGAGTTCGCCCGCGAGCGCGAAGGGGAGATCACCTCACAGGAGGCGCGGGAGGGCGCGGTACTGCTGCTCAGCCGACTCGTAGGGGCGATGGCCCTCGCCCGCGCCGTGAGCCACGTCCAGCCCGAACTGTCCGACGAGATTCTGCGGACCTGCCGCGCCCACCTTCTCGGCTGACCGGCTTCGCACCCGCCGTCCCTGCGTCGTCCCGTCCGGCGGCGAGCCGCACGGTCACGTCAGCTTGCCGGGACTTCGTCCTCCTGGCACCACCCGAGTTGACAGCGGGCGGATGGAACAAGCTGCGCCGCCCTGTCGGCCAAATCGTTTGACGACAGCCTCGGCGAGCATCCAATGAACCCGGACTTTCCGGGGCCTGGCGACGGGTCAGATCCAATGAGATCCGATGGCGGTTGACAACAGGGTCAGATGACGCCCGAGGTCCGACGAAGCGGCAGAAGCGAGGGACAGCGTGGCTAATCTCCTCTACAAGCTTGTGTCGGCCGACCAGCAGTCGGCCGACGGCCAGAACCTCGTCCTGGCCCAGGCCGGGATCGAAGACCCGGTCGTCTTCGAGGAGGAGCCCGGCACTTCCACCCGCTGAAGCGCCCGAAGTTCGGCGAGCTGCCGCCCTACGCGCGGCCGGGCGGCACCGTGCACATCTCCGAGATGTTCCGGCTCGTGCGTGGCACCGGGCACACCCTCAACGTGCTCGACATCCTGCACCGCGACCGCCTCGCCCCGCGCATCCACAACGGCGCGTTGTCCGGCATGGACCTCACCGCGCCCGCCACCCGCGCACCGGGGAAGTGCTGTCCACCGTGAAGTGCTGACGAGCTCGTGCAGGGTAAGCGGTGAGACGTCGAGACTCCTGATCGTCGATCATGGTCATGTGGTGGGGAACGCGTCTCGTGCAGCGATCATCAGCGAGCGGAGGATCACGGGCTTGTCTTTTGACGTGATTGCTGAGCTCGCATCTGAGATCGGTCCGTTGTGGCCTGGACGTCACCAGCCCTGGCTCACCTCCCGGCCGCGGAAACGGGCGGTGGGCGCAGGCGCGAAGCACCGGCTGGTGTTCGTCGACCGGCTCCTGGCCACTCTCGTCCATCCCTTGAGCAGTCGGGGCAGGAGGCCGCCCCGGCTCGGGGAAGGTCGCCAGCCCGCGCGACGTGTGTCCGGACACGGGCGTGGCCCGCCTTTCCTACGGCCAGGCCCGCGCTCTGCTGGACGAGTACACCGCCGTACGCGGGCCGGGGGCCGGCTGGGATCCGCATGAGTACCGCCACTCGGGGCTGACCGAGCTCCGTGTACAGGGCGCTCGGTGTACAGGGCGCCTCCCTGCTGATCCTGATGGCGAAGTCGCGGCACAAGAAGCCGGAGAACGTCCGCCGCTACTTCAAGCCGTCCCACGAGGCGATCTCGGAGCCGACCAGCCTCCTCGCACCCGGCGACGGACGCCGCTGAGTCACCGGTCTGGGCGTACCGCGCGAACGGGTCGGGAGGCCGTTTCGTTCAGGGAGACGGCGTTGTGCCAGGTAAGGAAGCGTCGACATCCTGCGGATGTGTTCGCCTGTCGGGGAGTCCGGGATGATTCTGCCGGAAGGCGTCCTGATGTTCGAGGATCTACCGTCTCTCGTATACACAGCACACACACCGTGGGGCTCAGCGATGCCCGCCGGATCATCGACGCGGGTATCACTGAGGCCGACCGTATCGGCTCCCCCAGCAACATCGCCGTCGTGGACGCGGGCGGCAGCCTGGTTGCTCACGCGCGGATGGACGGAGCCCAGCTCGGCAGCATCGAGCACTCCATCGACAAGGCGCACACCAGCGTTCTGTTCCGGTCGGCCACCGGCGATCTGGCCAGGGACTCCGAGCCGGGCGGGCAGTTCTGGGGCATGGCCCTGTCAGGGCTGGGCCGGGTGCTGGTCTTCGCGGGCGGCGTCCCGCTCAGGGCCGATGGAGAGGTGGTGGGCGCGGTCGGGGTCAGCGGCGGCTCACAGGAGCAGGACACCGCCGTAGCCAGGGCCGCGGCCACGGCCTTGTAGACAAGCCGGCCGCGGGTACCGCGGCTGGGCGGGGGCATCCGGGGGTCGGTGCCCGGAACAGCCCGGACACCAGCACAGGAAGGCTCAACCACCATGGCGGGACCGATTCTCATCACCGGAGCGGGCAGCGGCTTCGGCAAAGAAGTCGCGCTGCGACTCGCGACGGCCGGGCACCAGGTGATCGCGGGCGTGGAGATCATCGCCCAGGTCAGCGCGGTGCGCGCCGAGGCGCGGGCGCGGGGCGTCGAACTGCGCGTGGAAAAACTCGACGTCACCGACCCCGGCGACCGCGAGAACGCCTGGTCCTGGGACATCGAGGTCCTCCTCAACAACGCCGGGGTCTCCGAGGGCGGTGCCACCGCCGACATCCCTGAGGAACGGCTGCGCCGGCAGTTCGAGGTCAACGTCTTCGGGCCCGTCCTTCTCACGCAGGGCATCGCCCGTCAGATGGCCGCGCGCCGCAGTGGGCGCATCGTCTTCATGTCCTCGGTCGCCGGACTGACCGTCGACCCGTTCACCGGTGCCTACGCCGGATCGAAGCACGCGGTGGAGGCGTTCGCCGACGCGCTGGACCAGGAGCTGGCCGAGTTCGGCGTCACGGTCGCCACGATCAACCCCGGCCCGTTCTTGACCGGCTTCAACGACACCATGTTCGAGACGTGGAAGGAATGGCGCGACGACCCCGCCGGCCGCCTCTACGACTACGCCGAACTGGCCTTCCCGCACGAGCAGTACGACCCCGAGCCGGTCTTCGAGCGCACGGTGCGCGTCCTGCTCGGCGAGGAGAGCCGCTACCGCAACCTGCTGCCCGAAGAGATGGAGCCACAGGCCCGTCGGCAAGTCGACGCCCTGTGGGACCGGAAGCTCAACGACGGCAGCCGCCCCGCCCTCGTGCAGAAGGCGTACGACATCAGTCCGGCCACACCAATTCGGAACTGACTTCCCGCAGTCCCGAGCAGCCCGTCAACCGTCTTTCCGCACCCTCAAGCCACAGGGATGGCTCCAGGCTGACGCTCACTCGTCGTCGGTGGCCTGCTTGTCGCGCAGGGGCCGCAGCCCGCCGGGCAGGTCGGGGAGCTGGAGGGAGTACCGGCCCAGCACGTTGATGTGGTGGCGGACGAACCGGTGCGCACGGTGGCGATCGTTTCGCCCGCGAGGGGGGGTCGGTGTCGGCCCTTACCGCCCTTGGCCTCGGCGGCGCGCAGTCCTTCATAGGTCAGCTCGCTCTGGAGGTCTCGTTGAAGTTCGCCGGTGGCGGCGAGGGTCTGCACCATGAACTTCACGGTGGACAGCAGCTCGCCGGTGCGGGGGTGGCCGGCGGCGAGGTCCATGGCGGAGAACGTGCCGTCGTGGGTGCGCGGGGCGAGACGGTCACGGTGGAGGACGTCGAGTATGTCGAGGATGTGCTGATTGCCGAGCCCGAGGCGGAGAACCTCGGAGATGTGCACGGTGTCGCCCGGCCGCGCGTCGGCGAGCAGTTCGCCGAACCTCGGACGCTGGAGGGGGTGGAGGCGGCTGGAGGCCCCCGGGCCCTCCTCGAAGAAGACCGGGTCCTCGATCCCGGCTCCTCCGGGACGAGGTCCTGCCGGGCGGTGGACTGCTGATCGGTCGAGACCCGCTTGTAGACCAGGTTCGCCACCGTGGGCCCCTTCCGTACAGAGGATCGGACCCCATCTGTCGTCAAACCCTGTCATCAACCACCATCGGATCTGATGGGATTCGCGCCGCCGCGAACCCCCGGATTGCACGGGTTCATTGGACGCGTCGGCCTCCTGTCGTCAAACGATCGTTTGACGACAGGAGGGGTTCGGTGTGCGACGGGCAGATCAGCAGTCGGATTCCGCGGAAGCGGCCGATGAGCTCTGCGCGGTCTGCGCGACGCGGGCCAGCAGACTGCGCACCTGGTGGGCTTCGCGTTCGTCGAGGTCGACGAGCAATTGCGCCTCGGCGGTGGCGAGGTTCTCGCGTACCTGGCCGAGGCGGGTGCGTCCGGTGTCGGTGAGCAGGACCTGGCGCGCGCGGCGGTCGCGGGGATCGGGTCTGCGGGTGACGAGTCCGTGGACTTCGAGGTCGTCGAGGAGGTAGGTCATGACCGTCCGGTCGAGGCTGACCGCCTTGGCGAGGGCGAGCTGGGTAGGGGGGTCGCCGTCGGCGAGAGCGACCAGAACCAGGTAGGCACGTGCGCCACCGGGCAGGTCGGCGACCGATTCGGTGGCGACCCGGCGGAAGGCCGAAGAGACCATGCGGATCGCCCAACCCAGGTCCGCATCCAGCGCCGGCCGGGAATCTTCGCCGGAGTGCCTGTCGGACGTCGTTGCACTCATCTCTGCACCATAGCACGATGCTATGCACCCAAGATGTTCTTGCGAGCAGAACATCTTGGGTGCATAGTGAATTGTGTAGTCGGAGCGAGCGCACGTCACGTGCCGATCGCCCGGGATCCTCTATCGCAAGGACATGAGCAAGATGAGCAGCAGCAGCGTTCTGCAGGACCGTACGGCTCTGGTGACCGGGGCCACGTCGGGGATCGGCAAGGCCATCGCCCGCAACCTGGCCGGGCAGGGTGCCGCGGTCGTGCTGCACGGTCGCGACCAGACACGCGGTGAGGCGCTGGCGAAGGAGCTGGCGGCCGAGGGCGCGACGGCGCGTTTCATCGCCGCCGACCTCTCAGACGCGCAGGACACACTGCGGCTGGCCGCCGAGGCCGGCGCGGTCGACATCCTGGTGAGCAACGCGGGCTTGTACGAGTTCGCCCCGACCGCCGCGACAGACGCCGCGAGCTTCGACCGGCACATCGCCGTCAACACCCGCGCACCGTTCCTCCTGGTCGGCGCGCTCGCTCCCGGCATGGCCGAGCGAGGTCAGGGCTCGATCGTGCTCGTCGGCTCCAGCGCCGCCCGCATGCCCGCCCCCGTCGGGGCCGCTTACGGTGCCTCCAAAGCCGGGGCGGAGATCCTCACCCGCTACTGGGCCACCGAGTACGGGCCCGCCGGCGTGCGCATCAACACCGTTTCCCCGGGCCCGGTCCACACCGAGGGCACCCAGGCCATGCTCGGTGCGCACATCGCCGTACTGGACACCACCAACGCCCGTGGTCGCGCCGGCGACCCGCAGGAGATCGCCGAGGTTGTGTCCTTCCTCGCCGGACCGGCCAGCTCGTACGTCAATGGAGCCGTGCTGTTCGCCGACGGCGGCGAACGCAGCGCCCTTCCCGGCTGAGGAGCGTCATCATGAACGTCTTCATCATCGGAGCCACAGGATTCGTCGGCGGCCACCTCGCCCGCCACCTGGCCGACGAAGGTCACGCCGTCTCCGGCCTGGCCCGCACCGATACCGCTGCCACCACTCTGCGGCAGCAGGGCATCACTCCCATCGCAGCTGATCTCAACGCGCGCCGCCCGGCTGCGATCGGCGCCGCGCTGGCCGCGGACGCCGTCATCTACGCGGCCCAGGCGGAGCCGGAGCAGGAGACCGCCACTGTCGCCGACCTGACCCGCGCGCTGGCGGATACCGGCAAGACACTGGTCTTCCTGTCCGGTAGCGGTGTGCTGATGCAGCGCACCCAGGGCGCCTGGAGTCCGGACGTCTTCGCCGAGGACGATGCGTTCGTCACGGAACCACTGGCCGAATTCCGCAAGGACGCCGAGGACACCGTTATGGCCTCCGCCGCTCACGGGGTGCGGGCGATGGTCATCCGTCCCGGCCAGATCTGGGGTCCGGGCGACCACGGACACATGGCGATGACCTACCAGTCCGTCGCGGCGCTCGGCGCCGCCGCCTACGTCGGCGACGGTCTCGCCGTCTACAGCCACGTCCACATCGACGACGTGGCCCACCTGTTCAGCCTCGCCCTGGTCAAGGGCCGGGCAGGGGGCCTGTATCACTCGGTCGCCGGTGAGGCCCCGAACCGGTGGATCGCGGAGAAGGTCGCCGAGGACGTCGGCGTGAAGACCCGCAGCGTCACCCTCCAGGAGGCCGAAGAGGTATGGGGGCCCTTCGGCGCCCTCATCCTGGCCGCCTCCAGCCGCATCCGCGCCACCACCGCCCAGCAGGAACTGGGCTGGCAGCCCCAGCACGCCGACATGTTCACCATGATCGGCGATCAGCGGCTGCGCGACATGGCCATTCCCGCAAGGTGACACCTGTCGTTGCCACGGGCTCAAGGCCCGCGGCAACGGCTCACTTCTTCGTGGTTCCTCCTTTGAAAGGGCCTTCTGTCATGAGCAGTGCCGACTGGCTTCCCGAGGGCTTCACCCTCCAGCGCATAGCCACCAACAACACGCACCTGTCCGTAGCGGTCGGCGGCAGCGGGCCGGTCCTGGTCCTCCTGCACGGCTGGCCCCAGACCTCGCGTGCCTGGGCCCGCGTCATGCCCGCACTCGCCCGCACTCACACGATCGTCGTCCCCGACCTACGCGGCACCGGCGACAGCGAACGCCCCCAGGACGGCTACGCCAAGACCAATCAGGCCAACGACATGCGCGGCATCCTCAACGCCCTGAGCCTGGCGGGGCCTGTCGCGGTGGCCGGCCACGACATCGGCTCCATGGTCGCCCTGGCCTGGGCCGCTTCCTACCCCGACGACATATCCCGACTGGTCCTGATCGACTCTCTGCTGCCCGGCCTCGGCCTGGAGGAGGCCATGAACGTCGCCGAAGGCGGCATGTGGCACTTCGGCTTCTTCATGGCCGAGCACCTACCGGAAATGCTCTTCGACGGTCACGAGCTGGAGTTCCTCACCGCCACGTTCAGCGCCATGTCCAACCCGGGCACCTTCACCGACACCGACCTCGCCCACTATGCCCGCGCGTACACCGGACGCGAACGGCTGCGCGGCGGCTTCGCTCATTACCGCACCCTCCTCGACGACGGCCGCGACAATCGCGCCCTGCTCGACCAGCGGAAGCTGCCCATGCCCGTCCTGGCCATCGGCACCACCCAATCCGGCACCAGCACCGCCCAGGCCCTGGGCCCGCACGCCAAGAACGTACGCAGCGCCGTCGCGCCGACCGGACACTTCGTTGCCGAAGAGGACCCCAACTGGTTCACCGAGACGGTAACCGCCTTCCTCGCCTGACCCTCCCGCCCCGCATGCTCGGAGGCCATGGCGCAGAGATCCCCACTCCCGTCGTCGTCTTCGTCCAGCTCGGGCACATCCGGGTCACGCAACGGGCGCAGGGCGCCGGCGGCCGGGATGCCGGCGGTATAGCTGTAGCAGCCGAGCAGGTTCAAATCGCGATGCTTGAGCGGGGACAGACGAGCGACGTCCTCATCACGGATCTCGCGGTCCTCGGCACGGAGCTGGTTGGCCTGGTGGATGGTGCCGCGCTTCCCGTGGCACACGTCTCGGGCGATCTTGTGGTGGGACTCCTGCACGGTGAGCTGCCGGTTCATCTGACGGCGGTAGGTGTCGTCCACCGGGTCGACCACGCGCAGCGGGTACTAGGTCTTGGCGATCCGACCGTACTCCGCGAACGCCGCTCCGAACGGGGTCGGGCGGCGTCACGTCCGGACATGCGCAGCAGGTCGTAGGCGCGGACCTGCTTGGTGACCAGGGAACCGGCGACCTTCAGCATGTCCGGCCAGTGTGTGATCACCTTGTTCAGGCCGACCCCGTTACGGGCCGGGTCCTCCACCGCGCCGTACGTGCCGGTTTCGACGCCGGGCATCGTGGCCCGCCAGAACGGCTGGTCCTCCAGGTCGCGGCACCGCGGGCTGAAGTTGTAGCCGAGGATCTTGAACAGGTCGAACACCATGTCGGAGTACGAGGCGTTGTCGGTCGCCGCCATCTCCGGCTTCACCCCACCGTCGAGGTTCAGCAGCGCGTCCAGGATGTGCGGGGAGTCGCGCGGGGTGCCGGGGACGACCATCTGCCCGATGCCCGCGACCTGCTCGTTGACGGCGTTGAGCCAGATGATGCCCCGCTTGAACCCGAAGTACTTCGGCGACGGGGCGGCGTTGATGGTGCGCACCGGCACCTGGAAGCGCAGCCCGTCCACGGAGACGAGCAGCCCGTCGCACCGGTCACGCACGATCGGGCGCCGGCCTGGGCGGTGATCAACGCGGCATTCGCCGCTGCGATGGTGTCGGCGCGCAGGTAGTACTGGTCGACGTGCACGAGCCGGGCCCGGGCCAGGGCCTCGTAGCTGGGGTTCACCACCGGGGCCAGGCCCGAGGTTGCACGCCTCCGACACCAGCAGCGCGTCCACCGAGGTAGGCAGGTCCTTCATCCGGTTGGTGCCGTCGCCGAGGTGGACGAAGGCGTCTCGGAAGCCGGTCCAGGCGTTCACCTCGAACAGCAGGTCCGGCAGGTCGATTCTCGGGAGCGTCTTCTCGATCCGCTTGCTCAGCCAGGTCAGCTACTTCGGCTCGCCAAGCGGCCGAGCTTGTCGACGTTCAGCTTCACCCGCCCGTCGTCCTGCACCTCGGTGGACACCTTCGCCGCCGGCTCCGCCTCCTCCAGACGTTCGGTGAACTGCTTCCATCCGGCGTCCAGGCCCCGCACCAGCTCTGCCAGGTGCTCCTCCACGGGCATGTCCAGGTTCAGGACCGCCAGGACGTCCTCCTCGACCGCGTCCCAGTCGGGCCCGTCCAAGACGCGGGCCCGCGGGTTGGACCAGCGGTGCGACGGGGCGGCGAACACATCGCGGTTGTTCAGCGCCCGGCGCAGCTGCTCCAGCACGCACACCGCGTACGCGTCCCGGTCCATCGCACCCTGCGGCAGATCAGGGGTGGTGTAGACCGCCTTGCGGCATGCCGGCGGCACGAGCTTGTCGTCCACTTCGCGTGGCAGCAGCGGCTTGACGCCCATCTTCCGCCGCACCAGCGCCGGAAGGCCCCGGACCCAGGCCAGGACGCGTTTCCCTGCGCTCGCCGCGTCCACTGCCTTCGACTCAACCAGCAGCGACAGGAATGGCCGCACCGTCGCGTACCGGTTCGCGACGGTGCGGCCCGCACGGCGGTCTCGGCCGCGTTCTCGTCCTCGGGCACCAGGGTCACCACGGTGGCCGCCGCGCTCATCACGGCGGCGCGGGGTGCGGCCTCCCACCGCCGCCCACAGAGCGGCCACGTCCAGGTCCGCCTCCTGCTCCTCGACCACCTCCAGCTCCTCGAACAGCACCTTCGACTCCCGCGCGAGCACCCGCGACGCCGTCTTGCGCTTCGCCGTGTTCAGCAGCCGGGTGGCCACCAAAACCTGGAACAGGTCCAGGGCCTCGTCGACCGCTGTCGCCTCCAGGTGCCGCATCATCGCGGTGAGCGTCGCCGTGCGCCTGGGCTTCGCCGCCCGCTCCAGCAGCGGCGCCTTCGACCTCAGCGCGTATCGGGCCAGTGCCGCCATCCGGTTCGGCGGGATCTGCGACAGCCTCAGCCGCCCGAGCCGGTACGCGCCGCTCTCGTCCACCCGCTCCAGCGCTCGGGCGAACGCCGTACCCGCCGTATCCGTCGTCCGCGTCGGCGGCCGGCGCAGCCGCTCCAGCTCCGAGAACCGCGAGCCCTCAGGCGTCTTCAGCGTCGCCACCGAATCCCCGGGCGGCGGCGCCGGGTCCGCGCGGCGGGCGGCGCCCGCGACGGTGGCGCGCAGCCGCTTCTCCGCGACCTTCCGCGCCTCCGACACCTGCCGAGCCAGCACCGACACCCCAGGCAGCAGGACCCGGTGACGGCGCAGCCAGCCCACCGGGTGGTCGAGCAGCGCCTTCGGGCCCTCGGCGTGCGTCCAGGCCCGCCCGTGCAGGAACGTACGGAACCCCCGGCCCCACTCGTCATCCTCGTAGGTGTGGTAGCCGTAGGCGTCCCGGATCTCCCACACGTGGTCGTACAGCGTCTGGCGCCGCTCCGTGTACCGCTTCACAACCGACGGGTCTTCGATGCCGAGCTGCACGGCCAGGTGCTCGATCACTGGCCACGGGACCGCGAGCGGGGCCTCCAGAAACAGCCCGACGTACCGGACCGTGCACATCTGGAGCGCGAACCCGAGCCGGTGAGGCTCCGCCCGCCGCAAGGCGATCAGGTCCCGGTCCACGTCGTCCAGGAAGAAGAAATGCTCCAGCTCGGGCCTCGCCGGCTCCTCGGCGAACGTCCCGTACGCCTCGGCCTGCTCATCGCTCAGAAATTCCACCGGCACGAGCCGGACCGTAGCCAGCCCCGGGCCGGACCCGGAGACGTTTCACCGAACCCCGGCGGCGAAGTTGATGACTGTGCTGAACGGGCCATGATCGTTCTCGCCGACAACGGTTGTACAGAAGTTTCCCGAGGCCGATGTCCGTCCGCCGTAGCTAGAGCCGCGCCCGTTCGCCCGTTCTTGTAGGTGCTTTTATACCCGCTGGTACGCCAGCACCGGGGACGGCAACGGGCACTCCCCAGGCGGCCCCTCCACCCCGCTCACCCCTGACCCGGCGCCCCGACCTGATGTCACGGCTGAAGTGCGTAGCCGATGTCGGAAGGGAGGACGTCAGGGAAAGGTGACACGGGCAAGTCTGCTGTCCAGCCAGTTGCGCAGGTGGGTGGGCTGGGCGATGGTGCCGGGATTGTGGGGCTGGTTGAGGTCGGCAACGATCTCGGTCAGGACACGGTGTCGTTCCTCCCGGTCGGTGACGGGGACGGCCCGGGCCGGGAGGTCGGCCCGGATGCCGTGCTTCAGGTGGAAGGTGAAGTCTGGGTGGGCCAAGAGGTTGGCGTACCAGCTTGTTGGACGGCCGGAGGTGCCGCTGCAGAGGTAGGTGCGGCAGGCGGCACGGTAGAAGAAGATCTCGATCCGTCTGGGTCGGCCGGTCCGGCGGCCGGTCGTGGTGATGTCGATGATCCGCTCGCGGGTGCTGGCGGCTGGGGTGACTTCGATGGCCGCGCGGACCTCCGGGTCCATGAGGCGCGCCTTTCGTGAAGGCCGGGTGGTGCGTGCAGGTCAGGCGGCTTCGTGCTTGAGGGCGGGGCCGAGGAGGAGTCCGCCGTCGATGACGAACTCCGAGCCGGTGGCGAAGGAAGCATCGTCCGAGGTGAGGAACAGCAGGGCCCGGGTGATGTCTGCGGGCTCGCCCAGGCGGGGGATGGCGAACGGCTCGGCCGAGTAGAAGTCGGCGATCGGCGTGTCGCTGCCGGCGGCGGGCTCGGTGATGAACGGGGTGGCGATCACCCCGGGGTGGATGGCGTTGACGCGGATGCGGTCGCGGCCCAGTTCCAGGGCGGCCGTCTTGGTGAGGCCGCGGACGGCCCACTTGCTCGCTACGTATGGGGCGTACATCGCGGTGCCGCCCACCCCGGAGGTGGAGGCGATGTTGATGATGACGCCGCCGCCGTTCCGGCGCAGTGAGGGGGCCGCCGCCTTGATGCCGAGGAAGGCGCCGGTGAGGTTGACGCCGAGGATGCGGTCCCAGACCCGGCGTTCGGTGGTCTCGATCGGGGCGGCGGGGTTCTGCACGCCGGCGTTGTTCACGAGGACGGACAGCGGGCCGAAGCGCTCCTCGGCGGCCTGGACGGCGGCGTTCCAGGAGCTCTCGTCGGTGACGTCGAGGCGGACGAACAGCGCGCGGGCGCCCAGTTCGGCGGCGAGCGCGCGGCCCCGGCCTTCGTCGATGCCGGCGATCACGACGTCGGCGCCTTCGGCGTGGTAAGCGCGGACGTGGCTGGCTCCCTGGCCGCCGGCGCCGCCGGTGACGAGCACGGTGCGGTGGTCGAAGCGTCCCATGAGGTGGTCCTTTCCAGATGGCGAGTCGAGCGACTCGCCTCACCATCGAATCTACGAGAACGACGAGAGGTGAGTCAAGTGGCTCACCTCGTCTAGGATGGTCCCATGAACACCGAGCCGTCGGCCTACCACCAGCGCGTAGCCGAGGAGAAACGGGCCGCGATCCAGGGCGCGGCCACCCGCCTCTTCCTGGATTCGGGGTACGACCGGACCTCGCTGGCGAAGATCGCCGAGGCAGCCGGAGTGTCGAAGGCGACCCTGTTCAAGCAGTTCCCGACCAAGGCTGCGCTGTTCGACGCGATCGTGACCACGTCCTGGCAGACGGGAGACGGGACAGAGGAGACGCCTGCGCCGGGCGACCTCCGGGCGGGCCTCGCCCTGATCGGCCGGCGCTACGCCGCCCTGCTCACCCGTCCGGACATGGCCGACCTCTTCCGAATCGTCATCGCCGAGCTGCCGCGCTTCCCGGAACTGGCCGAGTCGCAGTTCCACCGCGGCAAGATGCCCTACTTCGATTCGGTGCGCCGCTACCTGGAAGCGGAACGGGAGGCGGGCACGATCCGGCTGGAGGATCCGGAGCTGGCCGCGACCCAGTTCCTCGGCATGATCTCCAACTACGTCTTCTGGCCCCGCCTGCTCCTTCCCCACTGGGCTCCGGACGGCGCCGCTATCGAGTCGGTCGTCGACGAGGCTGTTCTGATGATGGTGGCCAGGTACGCCGCCTGAGCGGCGTACCCTTCGCGCCATGTCGCCCCTCTCTTTCTGTTCAGCCTGGGGCGGCGAAGTGAGCCGTGGGGGCTCGTTCAGCGGACGGTGAGGGCCCGGATCTCGGACGCGATCAGTTGTGGGTCCTCTTCGGCCATGAAGTGCCCGCAGGAGACGGTCTGGTGGCGGAGGTCGTCGGTCCAGGCGCTCCAGAGACCCTGGGCGTGGTAGCCGAGGGCTGCTCCCCAGTCCTGCTGGAGGACGGTGACGGGCAGGGCCAGCTTCTTCCCGTTCTCCTGGTCGGCACTGTCGTGGTCGACGTCGACACCGGCCGAGGCGCGGTAGTCGGCGACGATGGAGGGCACGGCCGCGGCGGAGGCTGCGAGGTAGTGGGCGCGGACATCGGCGGGGAGGGCGTCAGGGTTTTTGGTCCAGGCGTCGAGGAAGTAGCTGAAGAAGGTGTCCGCGGCACCACGGATCATCTCCTCGGGCAGGCCGGGCGCCTGGGCCATCAGGTAGAGGTGGAAGCCGACCGCGCCGTTCACGCCGCGCAACGCGTCCCACATGTCGAGGGTGGGCAGGACGTCCAGGAAGAGGGCGCGGGCGACTGCGTCCGGGTGGTCCATCGCGGCGCGGAAGGCGACCAGGGCGCCGCGGTCGTGGCCCGCCAGGGTGAAGCGGTCGTGGCCGAGTGCGGCGGCGAGGCGTACGACGTCCCGGGCCATGGTCCGCTTGGAGTAGACGTCAGGTCCGGTCTCGGCGGGCTTGTCACTGGCGCCGTAACCGCGCAGGTCGGGACAGATCACGGTGTGGTCGGCAGCAAGGTCGGCGGCGACGTGCCGCCACATCAGGTGGGTCTGCGGGAAGCCGTGCAGCAGCACGACCGGGATGCCGCTGCCGCCGACGGCGGCATTCAGGGTGACGCCGTCGTCGACGCTCACGCGGTGCTCGGTGAATCCGGGGATGCTCGGGGTTGTCACGGTGGCTCCTGTGGTTCGTGGGAAAGTGGACAGCCTGGACCTTTGACCTCGTTGGTCCGGGCTGTTCGGGGACGTCACCCAGGTTGCGGGCCGCGGATCAGCGCTCGATGAGTGCGAACGCTGCACTGTCCGGCGACGGTGCCGCCTCGTCCGCGAAAGGACCCGCCGTGAGTGTGCAGTTCGGACTGCTGGGACCGGTCGTCGCCTGGGACACCGATGGGGCACTGCTGCCGCTGAGCGCGCCCCGGCACCGGGAAGTCCTCGGGCGGCTGCTGATCGCCCGGGGCCGGGTGGTCCCGGTCGGCCGGCTGGTGGCCGACCTGTGGGAGGACGAGGCCCCGGCGGGTGCGGTCGGCGCGGTCCGCACCTTCGTCTCGGCCCTGCGGCGTGCTCTGGAACCCGGGCGCCCGCCTCGGCAGCCGTCCCGTCTCCTGGTCACCGACGGACCCGGCTACGCCCTGCGCGCCGGCCGGGAGGCGGTCGACGCCTGGCGGTTCGAAGACATCGCCGCCCACGCGGACCAAGCGCCGCCGCGGGCAGCGGTCGCCCTCTGGGACAAGGCACTCGCCTGCTGGCGGGGGCCGCTACTCGCCGATTTCCCCGCTGCCGCGTGGGCCGCCGCCGAGCGGGCGCGGCTGGAGGCGCTGCGCTTGGACGCGGTGGAGCGGCGGGCCGACGCCCTGCTGGCGACCGGTGCCGCCCGGGACGCAGTCGCGGACCTGCGGGCCCATGTCGCCGAGCACCCCGGCCGGGAAGACGGCTGGGTGCTGCTGACCACGGCGCTGGACCGGGCCGGGCGGCACGGCGAGGCACTGCGGGCACTGGACCAGGCCCGTGACGCCTTGAACGGAGGCTCGGGCGCTCTGGCACGGACCGGGGCACGCATCCTGAGCTCGGCGGACTCCCCGGCCGAACCGGCCGGAACGGCCGACAGCGTCTGGGACCGGGCGGCGGCCTCCTGGAACCGCTCGGTGCCCGCCCGGTCCCGGGCGCGGTTGCACGCCACCGCGGGCCTCCTGCGCGACCTTGCTGTAACCGGACCCGACGGACTGGAGGAGGCACACCGGCACCGGCGCGATCTGGTCTCGGCCGCAGAGACGACCGGCGACCCGGAACTGGCCGCCAGGATCATCGGCTCCTACGACGTCCCGGCAGTGTGGACCCACGCCGACGACCCCGAAGGCGCCGGGGAACTCTCCCGGGCCGCAGCTCGGGCCGCAGCCCGGCTCGGCCCCGAAGGGCCGCCCGCCCTCCGCGCCCGCCTGCAGTCGGTCATGGCGGTCGAATCCCGGGGCGACGCCGCCGCCGACGCCCCGCTCCCCCGGGCCGCCGCCGCGCCCACCACCGAAGCATGGCGGCTACGCGCCGAACGCGCCGCCGACCAAGCCGTCCGCACTGCCCGTCGCTTCGGCGACCCCGCTCTTCTGGCGTTCGCCCTCAACGGTGCCTTCATGCAGGCGTTCGCCGCCTGCGGGTCAGCCACCCGCCGGGACGCCCTCGGCACCGAACTGACCCGGCTGGCCGACAATTACCAGCTCCCCGGGCACGAAGTACTCGGCCGCATCATCCGCCTCCAGGCGCTCGCCGGACTCGGCGACTTCGCGGCAGCGGACACCGAGGCCGAAGAGATCGACCAGCTCGCGGACCGCAACGAACGGCCGCTCGCAGGCGTCTTCACCGCCTGGTACCGGGCCTTGCGCCTCTGCGAGACGGACGGCTGGCCAGCCGCTCGCGCCCGGTACACACGCGTCCTGGCGGAAACCGCTGACTGCGGCATGCCCGGCCTCACCCGAGGAGCCGCTGCCCTCGTCGAGCTGATCCCCGTCATGCGAGGCGACGCCCTGCCCGATCCCGCCGACTTCACCGACCTGGACCCGGGCCCGTACCGGCCGTGGCTCGCCCCCCTGCTGCTGGCAGCCTCCGGCGACACCGAGCGGGCCCGCCAAGCTCTCTCGACAGTCCCCCGGCCACCGCATGATCTGCTCCAGGAGGCCCTGTGGTGCGTACTCGCCCGAGCCGCCGCGTCCGTGGGACATCTGCCGGTACTGCGCCGCGCCCGGGACGAACTCGCCCCCGCCGCAGCCGAGTACGCCGGCGCGGGCAGCGGCCTGGTCTCCTTCGGCCCGGTCACACGTCACCTGGCCGCTGCCGACGCGGCAATCGAGGCGCACACCTCCGCAACAGGGCGATCCGCCGACGATGGATGAGCGCGGCTTTGGCCCATCCGAGCGACGAAAGAATCGTCTTGAGCGGGCTGACCGGCAACCGCATCCGAACCACGGCGACCAAGCTCGGCCTGCCCCACCCGGCGCAAACCATCAACGAGTACACCCGGTGGGCGGACGAGGCAAAGGTAGGCCATCTCGACTTCCTCGACCCGGCCCACTCCGAAGGACTCGCCGTCCGTCCCGCGTAGCCGTCGCAAGACCGGAGTGCACGCGTCTGCACAGCCCATACAAGGCGGAAAGATCATCCGCCGGCACTGGGAGTCTCCTGGGACTTCTCTGGGACTTTCGGCTGCATCAACAGGTAAGTGCGTGAAACAACCGAAAGGCCACTCCCGCAGGTCAGCGCCCCCTGATTAGCCATCGCCGCAGGTCACGAAGCCGACTGGTCTCTTCCGGGACATCTGACCATCAGGAAGCAGCAGCTCCGTGCAGAGCGCCGCCCACCCTCGGCGCTCCATCGCTATACGCCACCCTGGCAGGGCCTGACCTGCCCAACAGGACGCCTGACACACCATCAGAACGAACGTCATTTCAGCGTCAAGATATCGCCCGTAACGCCCGCACCACACATAATGCGCACGACCAAACCCGCAGTTCAGGCACCCTTGGTGACCGGCTCCAGAATCGCCACGCCCACATGATGCGTCATCGGAAAGACATCAGATGGGGAGGGATCTGACGTATCCCCAGGTCAGATGCCATTCATAGTCCAGCCGTAGGACACTACCGACACTCGGAGCGTCAAACGAGCGTCAGACGAGACACGAGCTGACCTTCACCCCCACGAGGCCCAGTCAGCAGTAGACGCTCGCTCCGCCCACCAGTGCCGACCTACATCCCAGCGAACGCGGAGCCACGGAACGCCGCGGAGTGAGGAAACTACCGCTCCTCATGCCCTGCGGTAGGCATCACTCCTCGACAGCTGAGAGCAAGCTGGCAACTGCCCTAACAAGCAGGCGACGGCCACAGAGGGATGTGGGACGGCATGCACGAGCCAGGCAAAATTCCGGTGGAGACGGAGCGGTTGCAAGGACACGCTCAACGCGCCTTCGTCGAGGTACAGCGGGCCGATACGAAAGCAACGGCCCTGTGCGGAATAGCCGGTGGCCTGCTGGCTGCAGGGGTTGCCGTGCTGCCGAGTACACACGGCATGGCCCCCATCGCGGTGCTCTTCCTGGTCCTGATGTGCCTCTTGCTGATGGCCGCCATCGGGGCTGCGCTGCTCGCGCTGCGGCCCGTGGTCCCAAGCGCGGGACTGCATACCGAATTGATGGGCGAAGCGCTCGTACACCACCGGGTCGGTGTGAGTACGACTGCGCATTCGGAGCTTGAACGGCATATCGAGGGCCGCCGACTGCGGGTGCTGGCCTGGCTGGCGAACAGGAAGCTGCGAGCAGCCCGCCTGTCCGTCGACTTTGCCCTGGCAGCACTCCTGATGGCTGGAATGTGTCTATTGAGCAACATTCTGATTAGTTGAGATGATCGCCCAAGCGTGTCTGGGCCGCATAGCAGGGGGGACGCATGTATCAGCCGCATGCCACGGTGATCGGCGACAAGTTGTGGGCACGTTTGGAGGCTCTAGCACCACAGCGCGTCAGGCCCGCCCGGAGTGTGCTGCTCCGCCAGGGAGATCCAGCAACTCATGTGATCGTGCTGGAGTCCGGGTCAACGTTGATCACCCTGGCCGGGGCCTGCGGAGAAAGGACGCTTCTTGCCGTGCGCGGCGCCGGTGAGTTACTCGGCGAGCTGGCCGTGTTGGACTCCCAGCCGCGCGCCGCCACGGTCATCGCCGCCGAGACCTGCCAGATCCGCATCATCCCGGCTGACGCCTTCCTCACGTTCGTTGAGGAGCACGATCTGCTGGCCCCACTCCTGCGCCATGCCATCGCCCGGGTCAGGGAATCGGAGGCCGTTCGGCTCGAACTGGCCACCGCATCTGTGCCGCTGCGTCTGGCATCGGCTCTGTCGCGACTGGTCGAGGCCGCATCCACTTCGGCTTCGGATCTCGCCGTGCGTCTGACCCAGACGGAGCTGTCTCAGATGATTGGCGCTTCCCGCAACGCGGTGGTCAACGCGCTCAAACCCTGGCGCGAGCAGGACTGGGTCCGCACCACCTCCAGTGGCGGGCTCCTTGTTCGCGACATCCATTCGATTCAATCGCACGCGCGTACGTAGGCGTGACGGGCCGCACTTCAGGCGTGCCCACTACTGGGCAGCGGCCGCCGTCCCGCCCGATCAGCATGGGCACTTCCCTGACCGCCTGTGCTGAAAGGACGGTGCCCGATGGATGCGCCGCTGCACGCAGAGTCCTTGGATGTGCCCGCCGAACTCGCCCTCGTGGCGATCGACATGGAAAAGTACAGCCAGATCCCCGAGGCGAAGATGGCCGCCGCCCGGTGCGACGTGGACGACATCGTGGCGACCGTGCTCGCCGATTGCCAGCTGCCCGACCCGCAGGAACTTCACGGTGGCTACAAGGACGGTGGCGACGGGGCGATCCTTCTGTTCCCGCCCTCAGTGCTGGCACGACTCGTGGACCCACTGCTGGACCGGCTCAATGCGGCTCTGATGCGCTACGAGCGGCAGCGGCTGGCCAGTAGTCCCGTCCTTCGGCTGCGAGCCAGTGTGCACATCGGTCCGCTGTCCCTGCCCGACCACCGCGGTAACGCCATCAACGACACCACCCGGCTGCTCGACAGTCAGGCAAACCGCCAAGCGCTGTCCGCCGCGAAGGACAATGGCGGCTTCCTTGCTGCCGCGCTCTCCGAGATCGTCTACCAGCGCACCGTGCACTCGGGACGCACGCAGGATCTAGGCTCACATCACTTCCTCAAGGCGGTTGCCCGCGTCAGCGACAAGCCCGGCTTCGAGCAGCCCTGCCGGATTCATGTACCGGGCCTGACCGGTCCGGCCGTACACCCCTATGTCACAGAGGCCGCATCGTCGGCTTCTGCGCCGTCCTCCACCGCGCAGCAGAACGCGGCATCGGAGGCGCCTGCTGCCAGCAGCGGCGGCACGTTCCAGTTCCACGCTCAGGTCAGCGACGCCACGATCGCCAACAGCATCGAAACCGTGCGAATCGATCGCCGCCAGCGGTGAGGCATCCAACCTTCCGCCCCAGCTGCCTTTCCCGCACACAACCTGGAGTTCCGGTATGACTGACGTACCGTTCGACCCTACTCGCTCCGACGTCACCCCATCGAACAACGAGGGTGCCGAGAGCCAGTCCAATGGCTCCGGCAGCTGGCTGCATCGCTTGCGTCCCGGAACCGGCTCCGCCGATCAACCGGGCGCGAACCCTGACGGCCCGTCCCCTTCCCCAGTTCCCCCACAGCCAGGCGCTTTGCCACCCGCGCCCCGCGTGCACGAAACCGACGGTGCAGCGACACACGTATACGGGGACCCCGAAGTTGTCGCCCACCACATCGAGCAGGTGATCCTGGAGACTCGAAAGCGGGACCTGCTGGAGGGCGTGGAGCAGAACCGTGAGCGGTTGCGCGGCCAGCCGTTCGTACGGGGCCCGCACTGGGACCTGGTCTGGGAGCAGATCGTCAATGCTGTCACCGGCCGTCCTTGCCAGCCGGTCACCGTCATTGTGGCACCGCGTTCATGCGGCTCCACCACCTTCGCTCTGCGACTGCTGGCCGAGCACACTGCTGACGAAACCACCATCGTCCAGCTGGACGCGGACTGGGACACTCCCCGCCAGGGGCGCCTGCCTCTGGAGAGGGCGCACGCATACCAGCTCGATCTCAAGCATCCAGAGAACGACCAAGTCTCCGCCGACTTCCTGAACGCCCTGTCAAAACACGCCTCCCACCTGCGCGACTGCCGCTCCTACCTCGCGCTGACCGTCGCACAGGACCTGTGGAAGGATCACCGCCTCAGCGATCGTGACGGCATCCGAGTCGTTCACCTGCACGAGGCGCCCGATGCCCAGAGCATGGTCGAGGCGCACCTAACTGCCCACGGCTACGACCAACTCGTCACGTCACTTCGCTCCTTCTCCAAAACCACGACGCCCTTGCGGGGACTGACAGCAGTGGCCGCCGTGCGGGCCGCGCACACCGTCGTGATGGCCTGGAAGGAGCACAGCCGCACCAGCTCCCAGCAGTCGTTCGCGCAGGCCGAAGGCGAGGGTGAAACCGGGAGCACCCTCGAAGACCGCATCGTCGCAGCGTTGACCGACTGGCGCGGTGAACTTGACAGCCGATTTGGCGAGCTGAACAGCCTGCACGCGCACGACAACCCGTCACTCACCGTGGAAGACCGTTGCCTGCTCATGGCCTTGGCCGTGCAGCAGTCTGCGCCCATGCCCATCGTCGCGCGCAGTGCAGCCGCTCTGCTCTCAGCCATCGGAGACGCGCCCGGCGCCGCCGACACAGCACCAGGGTTGTCGCCGCCCCGCAGTGCTCTGGCAGGACGAGGAATGCGTCGGCGTATCCAGGACGTTGGGGGTCGAGTCGACCTACAGGACACAGTGGTCTTCGACCGGCCCGCCTACGGACGCGCGGTGCTGGAGTACGTCTGGGACAACTACGACGTCATGCGCAAACCCTTGCTGACCTGGCTTGTCGCGACAGCCCAGAGCGCAGATCCGGAAGACCATGCCGTCGCGGCGCTGGCCGAACTCACCGTGCGCCACGGAACGGTGGGCTATCTCACCGAGTTGGGTGAACTCGTCAGCAGCAGTCGGCCAGAGGTACTCGGTGCGGTCCTGGACAAGGCCGTGCGCAACGAACACGTCGGCCGCATGGCGTGGGCAGCGCTCTACGGGTGGGCGGAACAGAGGAGTTACGCGCCCGCCGTAATCGCGCTGTGTCAACGGATCCTGGAGGACTCCTCCGCCACCACGTCTCTGACCAAGCGGGCCATGGTGCGCCTGCGTCGCGTCGCGCACAAGAACGCCGACGTAGCGGGCCAAGTCCTGGCTGCCTACGACGATCTTGTCCACCACCCCACCGTGGCAAGGCAACTGGTCGCTGAGGTCCAGGGCTGGCAAAAGGGCAAGGTATCGTCGCGCGGCGGTGCAATGGCCTTCCTCGCGCTGATGACTGTCCGCCGTGACGGCACGCCGTGGCTCGTGTGCGCGCCTCCCTCGGACATCGACGTACAGCGAGCCCTCAACAACCTGCTCTCCTCACCGGACACCGCTGCCCAGGTCATTTCGCGGTTGACGGACTGGATTCGCTCGTGCGCCGGCGATCCCAGTGCCTACGCACAGTTGCGTAACCAGCTCCTGCCTGCGCTACGCGGCCACAACATGTTCGAGGCTGGCATGAAGCTCATGAACGAGCTGCGCGGCATCTCCACCGTTGAGGGCGTCAGTGTGGCTGACGACTTCTACAACCACCTCGTCGACAGCCGTCTGCACACGGTCTTTCCGCTTGAAGAGAGTCTTCCGTGAGGTGGCCATGGAGGCGTGCAGTCCGGAAGAGTACGTCTGTCCAGCCGCGTCTGCTGCCGAGTGCCTCGGACGACATCGCGTTCGAAGCCGTGTACACGATCACCTGGCGACCACTGTGGCGTATACCTCCCAATGTGGAGGAGACAGTACGCGCCGCCGTGCATGCCAGGGCCTCCGCGACAACGGCACGCCTGACGGCCTCGGACGTACCCGCTGCCCAAGACGCCGTCAACTCCGCCCTCGGCTGTATGCCCCACCGGGCCGCGAACTACTGCCTGTTGAACGTCTACGCGGCTCTCGGTCTGCCCAGCGCTGCGAAGGATCTACTGGCACAGCGGGCAGCGGACGAGCAACGCGTTCGCCGGCTGCGTTTCTTGAAGGACAACCTCTACGATCACCCGGACCTCGTCGTCCTGGACCAACTTGAGCACCACGCCCCCGGTGCCCTGACTGAAGAGCATGTGGCCGAACTCCAGCGCCTCGCTCGCCTGATCTACTCCTGCAACCGCTGGTGGTTCCCACTCCTGCAGCAATGGGAGCAGGTGGGCCAAGGGTTCACAGACATCGAAAAGCGACAGCAGGCAATGGTCGTGCTGTCCGACTCCCTCAAGGCGCTCAACGGCGGCAGCCGGCCCAGCAGCATTGGGCCGGTGGACATACCCGGGGCCGACACGACAACTCGAAGGGCACATCCATGAAGCTCGTCTTGTGGCGAGCGCTGTTGGCCCCAATGACCAGCCTCCGAGCCCTCCTCGCTCAACGGCGCAGCTCAACGCCCTTGTCCTACGACGCTGCCTGGCGTCGAGCCCGCCTAGACCGTTGTCCGGATGAAATGGTCTATCGACTCCACGGCCACCAAGCCTCCCACCCCTCCGATCAAGCGACCGGCGCTCAGGCACCCTACGGTCCACCCAAGAGCGACGAGCCCACCGACCGACGCCCGTAACTCGAGCGTCCCGGGAGCGGACAACTCCTTCGCCGTGTCGCAGATACCCCCAACCATTGGTTCGGAGTCCTGGCCCACGTCCTGCATAGGCGCTTCTTTGCCCCATCGTTCAAGGACGAAGCAAAGAAACGTCTATACGGCGATCGTCAGTGGAGCGTCCAGGCTCTCTCAGGCCCCGAGAACCGCCTTGTGAGCATCCGACTGTAGGCGGGCGTACCGCTTCGTGGTCTGGAAGCGAGGAGGGGCTGAACCTCGTAGAGCAAGACTCCTACTTGTCTAGGTGGGTATCGGACCGCTCGAAGGCGCAGTCGAACAGGCTTACATCACCCTCGGCCACGCCGTTCCGGTCCGTGGGGGCTCCATCCCTTGAGGTGTGGTTCGAGCTCCTCCGATGTGGGTTCACGTGTGCGGGGCATGCCGGGAAGTTCACTCAGAGGGTTTACCGACTTTACATATGCCCTTGCCCACTCCAGCCAGCGTCGGGCTGAGTCCAGTGCCGGCTCGTCCGCGGTGCCATCCAGTTCTTGGATACGACGTTCCAACGCCATGCAGTACGCGCTGAGGGCGGCCGCTTCCTGCCACCCCCTGGCCTCTTCACTCAGCACATGGGCAAGCTGTTCGCGAACAGCTTGTTGCTTCGCCACAGCCAAGGCCGCCTCCCAGCGAACCTCACGATCTGCCTTGGCCTGCTGTTCATCCTGTCGACGCTGAGTGTCATCGGCGGCTCGCGCTTCAATCTCCCCGAGGATCACACCGAGGGCTTCTTCAAGTGTCCGGCTCTTCCGATCCCGCCAGCAACCGTTCCTGTCTCCGAGACCATGGGCGAGCTCCAAGACGAGACGGGCAGAGCGCTCCGGATTCGTGGACTCTGGGAACTCCTGCCTAGCGGAAACGGTGTACGCGAAGCCGTCGACAGTGACGTCCACTCCGCCCTCGCGCGGGTGAAAAGCGGACCTCGCCTTCCGCACCTCGTACCCTCGGCGTACTGCCTCAGCCGCGAGCCCCTGCAGCAGCAGAAGCGCCCTGCGGCGCAACGCAGGCGGCATCGCCAGCCGACTCTCTTCGTCTTTGAGCTTCGCCACCACCGAATGTAGATTTCCCAGACGTGCGGGGACTGGTATTGGTTCCCCGGCTGCCTTCGACCGCTGGCTCCGCGCGTTGGGATGCGGGCCGTCAGCAAGGAACAGCTCCAGTCCCGGCCCACCGTAAGGGACCTTCTCGATACGTCGGCCCGCCGGCTCCATGCCGTGGCGCTTCGCGTAATTGACGACGCGCCGCCACTCCGCGACCTCGTCGTGATCCGGCTCAGCGATCCGCACGCGCCCCTCGGCGACGAGCCGCTCGATCAGTTCCTGCGCCTTCGCCCGCCTGGCACGCGCGACGGGACGCTCGCTATAGGGCGACCGAGGCTGCGCAAGCTTCGTCGGCTCACCGCCGTCAGCAACCACAGAGTCGTCGATCATCAGGAAGCAACGATCCCGCATCACAGCGGTCGAATGCCAGCCGCTTGACACAAGCGTCGAACGGTCCCGTCGACAGTGGACGGGGCGAAGGAAACTCATGCAGCGATGGTGAGCGGAGAATCCATGCGCTCCCAGGCGCCGAGCACGGCCTTGTGGGCGTCTGGCTGGAGATGGGCGTAGCGCTGGGTGGTCTGGAAGCTCTCGTGGCCGAGGAGGTGTTGGACCTCGTAGAGGGAGACGCCCTTCTGTACGAGCCAAGAGGCGCAGGTGTGGCGCATGGAGTGCGGCGGGTAGTGCGGGACGAGCTGCTGCTCGCCGTCATCGTCGAAGTAGTAGGCGCTGTCGACGGCCGGCCACCATGTCTGCCGTCGCCAGTTGCCGTCGTTGAGGAGGCGGCCGGCCCGGCCCTTGGTGAGGGTGGTGAACACCACTGCGTCACGGTCGAGTCGGTGGCTGTGGCGCTCCAGCGCCTCCAGGACGTGGGGCGGGAGCGGTACCTCGCGGCGGCTCTTGGAGCTCTTGGGGTACTCCTTGATGCCGCTCTTGGTGTTGACCTCGACGACGAACAGGCGGGAGCGACGCTGGTCGATGCGGTGGCGGTGCAGCCCGGAGAGCTCGCCCCATCGCAGCCCGGTGTAGAAGCCGACCAGGCACATTGTCCGCCACACGGTCGGGAGCTCGTCCAGCACGCTCTGCGCCTGGTCGAGCGTGAACCACTGCGGCGGCTTGACTGCGATCTGGGGCAGGTCGATGCTGCGGCAGGGGCTCACCGCGATGACGTCGTCGTCGACGGCCGCGCGCATGATGGAGGACGTCAGATTGTAGGCCCGCTTGATGGCCGCGGCCCCAGCACCCTTGTCAATCAGGGAGCGGATCCAACTCTGCACATCCATGCGGGTGATCGCCCGCATCTCCCAGTCGGCCCAGTAGGGCATGACGTGATTCTTGATGCTCGACCCGTCTCCCTGCAGCGTGTGGGGCTCGACGACGCGGGCGTCCCACCACCGGTCGTGCCAGTCGCGGAAGGACGTTTCACCAACCCGTGGGTCACGCAGTCCCCCACGGGCGAACTGGGTCTCCATCTCCAGTCCCCAGGCACGCGCCTGCGTCTTGAGGGGAAACGATTCGCTGAACCGGTCACCCAGCCGGTTACGAACCGTCGCCTGCCAGTTGCCCGTCTTCAACTTGCGTAGGTACAGCCCAACTCCTCATGTCAGTACGGAAGGACCCTCGCGGGCCGGGGTCAGCGGCGCGGAGTCGGTGCGGCGACGGCGCGGCTGGAGATGAACTCGTCGAGGCCGGCGGCGGGGACGCGGATTCGCGAGCGTCCCGTGCCGGTGCGCAGATCGACGACTGGAAGGTCACCTACGGCGATGAAGCGGTAGACGGTGCGGCGGTCGACGTCCAGAACGGCGGCGACGGCAGGGATGGACAGCAAGCGTGGAGGCATGGGTGAGTCCTTGGCGGGGAGCGTAAGGGGGTGCGGCGGCGAGGCGGCCGCCAAGCCAGTCCAGTCCGTGGTGAAGGCCGCAAGCCCTGTCAGGGCGGGGCGTAGCACGTCGCGGGGCGGCCGGGTTCCTGCGCACATGAGCCAGGCAGGAACGCTCTCGGCGGCGAACCGGAAGGCGTGGGAAAATGGGTCTCGGATGGCGGCGCTCCGCCGGTCTAGCGAAGCGCCGCCCGGTTCATCGGTCAGTCGGCTCTGGCAGGCGTGTCGCCCGAGCGAGGCGCTCCCCAATCGATCTCTGTCGCTTCGAGACGGAAGCAGTACGGGTAGCGAAGCGCCAGCCAGGCTGGGGCCACTCCAGCGAGCTCGGCCACCGTGGCGACATCGACGCCCAGCCTCAGCCATCGCACCAAGGAAGACTCCCGCAGGATGTCGACGGGCTCCCCCAACCGCCAGGGCAGCAGCTGGTCATGGGGCAGCACGGCCTCTTGCGCCTGCTCCCAGAGCCCCATGTATGCATCTACCGAGAGTCGCCCACCACGCGCGTCGGGGAACAACAGATCATCCTTCTGGAGACCGGCATCGTTGATCCACCCGCGCAGGAACATGGCGAACCCCGGTCGCAGCGGAACCAGTCGAGCCTGCCCTCGACAGCCAGCCGTCAGCTCACCAGAACCACCCGAACGATGGACAACATCGCGAACACGCAGGGATCGCACTTCACTCGGACGGAGTGCCCCCTCGGCCAGGGTGACCAGGAACGGGTACACCGAGCGACTGCCGCCCGCCTGCTGGCGTATCCAATCCAATAGCGAGAGAACTTGCCTCTCGGAAAGTATCCATTCCTCATCCAAAGCATCGACCAGCACAGCAGTGAACTCCTTGCGGGGATAGGGGATCTGTCGCACGCGGATCGCTCGACAACAACAATCGTCCACACAATCCCCGGTTTCGGTAACCGGGGATCCCGTGCTACAAAGGCAGGGGCCCGCCCATCAACCCGTGCGGGATTCGTCGTCGCTCCACGCCGACTACACGCATCGGCGGCTAACCCGCCTACACCTAGGTTCACTTAAAGCAGCCGCCCTAATCCAGTATGTTGGCGACCCAATACGTCTGCCGCCGGCGAACTACCCTTGGAAGTAGCGTTCGCTGCACAAAATTTACTAAACCGGGACACAATGGCACCTGGATGAATGAACAGAGCAGGCGCCTTCTAAGCGCCTGCTCTATTACGTGCTTTGCGTGGTCCGTTCATCTATGCCTCTAGCGACTATTCTTTGCCGCAGACGGACTGTCCTGACCAAACCCTGGCCCGTTTCCCGTTGTCGGGATCGCGCCTCTCGGCCTACCCAGGGGATACCAACACTCCTGCGAGTCCGTCTATGGCGCTTCGTACTCCGTGGGCATGTGGATCTCTCGGATGGCGCCCGGGTCTCGTGGTACCGGAACGGCCTGGGTACTGATGACCTGAGCACCCGTGCTCTGGGCTGCGTTTGCGAGATCTCGCAGGACATCGTCGACCACGGTGGTTCCGATGCCCTGCTGGTACGGGTTGTCCAGGAGCAGCAGGCCGGGGAACGCAGCTTCTTCGTCGAGGTCGGATGCCAGGAAGAGCGTGGCGTAGCTGTAGGCCAGGAAGAAGAGCACCTTCGGCTCTGCCCCAAGGGCTTGATCCCAGGGGCGGGTGCCTACGTAGAAGGTGAGGTCACTGTCGTTGATGGTGATGGTGCCCTTGACCCAGCCGCGCTCGCGGTAGCGGTGAAGAAATTCGTTCATGCGCTCGGCGAACAAGGCGCATCGTTCAACGGAGGTGAGCGTAGCTGTGGCGACGGCGGCAGGCTCTTGATCAATTGCGTCAACGGCTTGTTGTGCAACGGTGACGGCCTGGCTGGCCACAGCGCGGCGTTGGAGGATCTCCTCGATGGCGGGAAAGGCTGTCATCTTCTGTTCGAGCTGGGCAATCTGGGCAGCCAGGTTTTCGAGGGTGGCCATGAAGGGCGCCAGCTGCGCGGCGCGTTGTTCGTTGATGCGGTGCGCGAGCCGTGTCTGTTCCTCTTGAAGGTTCGCCCGGTGAGTGCGGGCCTCTTGCAGATCGGCAGCAGTGCGGGCGGTGACGTCGTGCAGGTCGGCGAGTTCCGACTTGAGCGACCGGATCTCCACGTGTGCCCGTCGGCGGCGCTGGTCGTCGTCAACCGGTTGGAAGCACAGATAGCAGGCGTCTTCGTCGTGATCTCGGTGTGGGTCGACCCGTTGTTCGCACGCCGGGCAGAGTCGTACGGGCAGGGCATCGAAGATCTCCACGGAAGCAACGAGGCGTTCCATGCGGGTCACCTCGGAGGTGACCGTCTGAGCCGAGTGGGCGTGTTCGCTGCCAAGTTGTTCGAGCGCGACTACCTCGTCGACCGCAAGTTGCAGCCGCTTGGATACGTCTTCGTAGACGCTCGTCAGAGAGGAGTCGTATCCGGCTGCCGTCTCGGTGGTAGACGTTCCCTGCAGGAGGCTGTTGATCTCTCGCGTCAGTTCGTGACGTCGTTGGCGAACCCCGTCGAGTTGGGAAGTGACCTCTTCTCGTGCGGTCGCTACCTGGTCGAGGGTGCGGGCGACGGGAATGCCGAGCCGTTCGGAGATGGCGGTAACGGCCTGCGAGGTGCTGTCCTGCACGTCCCGCTCCACTGCCTGAGCTACGGCAAGGCGCCGCTTGGCCTGGGCGACGGCGAAGTCCTTGTTGTCGTAGCGGGAGGGGGCGAAGCCGAGGAGCATGCTGACGACGCCGCGCCGGATAAATTCCTGCTCCTTGTTGGCGAAGCTCGTCCAGGACTCCTCGTTGCGGTAGATATGGCGCAGGAGGTTCCGGAAGGACAAGGGCGTCAGTTCACTGGCTGTGGCCGGGTGGAGGCCCTTGGGGATGCGCAGGTTGGGCCAGCCCAGTTCGCGCAGGATCCAGTCGGAGAAGTCAGCGTCGGTCATCCCGTCTCCGTCTACGTACACCTTGTTCATACGTCCGTGCTGGAGGAGACGGGTCAGGGTGCGGGGCTGGCCGTTGAGCCGGATCGCGGTGGAGACCTCTATGTACTCGTCGGAGACGGCTGCACCAAGAGCATCGATCATCCCGCCGCGGTCGCCGAAGCAGTAGTCGATGACCTTCAGCGTGGTGGTCTTGGAACTGTTGCGGGGCCCACTGAGGGTGTTCAGCATGCCGGTTCCGAAGGTGTACTCGTCGATCTCTGCGGTGTTGTGAACGAGCTTGACGGAGTCGATCCTGATCCCGCGGTCGGGGTGGGCGGTCACGGGCTTTGTCATGGCCGGATCTCCTGGCGGAAGGACGCGTTGCCGACCTCGTTGGGGAACAGGTCGTAGATCAGGTTCTTCAGGTCGGTGCCCGACATGGCGGCCAGATTTCCTCGCATGGCCTGACAGCGCCGGACCAGCGGCTGGAACTGCGGGGCCTCGGTGAGGCGTTGCGCGGTCCTCTTGCCGACGGCTTTGAGTTTCACTCGTTCGACCCGGTGGGTGGTGATGGTCACAAGGTCTCTAGAGACGAGGAAGGCGAGGAACTGCCGGTAGCGCTGATCCCAGGGCCCGTAGCGGTAGCGGATCATCGGCGCCTCGACCTCGGACGGATCGGGGGCGAGAAACGCGGTTTCGGCATCGACGGCTTCCGGCATCGCGGCGTGGGCCCGCTCCAGGAATCCTGGATAGCGCACGAAGAAATCAAGCTTGGCGAACTTCGTCCGTCCCTCAATGTAGGGGCCGGGCTCCTCGCCGCAGAGGTAGATCAGCAGCAGGAGCCGTGTTGCGTGGAAGTCAGGGGAGTCGTCCGGGTCCCAGGCGCGATACAGCGGGGGCACCACGCTGCTGCCGATCTTATGAGGCATCGGCGTACCTGTTTTGGCAGCGTGCCGTGATGTCGGAAAGCACTGCGTGGGCCTCGGCGAGGGTGAACTGCCGGCTGCTCACCCCGGGCAGCTCGCTCACCGCCACGAGCGTCTCGAAGTACGCCGCCGAGCCGGCGGCGAGACGTCCGGCGCGTCGTTTCGCCATCGCGAGCGTGCAGATGGCGTTGATCTGATCGGCCAGATCGTCGTACGCGCGGCGCCGGGTGCCGACACTGGCGCGGTACGTCCGACGGTAGGCGAGCATGGCATCGTGCTGAGCTTCCGCCTCGGGCTCCGGTATTTCAGCAGTCCGCAGCTTGAGCTTGAGCTTCATCAACAGTTCGGTGGAACCGTCTCGTCGCCGCCCGGTTGCTCTGCGCACGCTGTCGTCCAGGGCCGCGCCGAAATCGTCCACGGTAAAGGTTCTCGGTCGCAGCTCAAGGGCGCTGCGGGCTATGTATTTGGAGATCAGCCAGATCATGACCTCCTCGACTTCCCCGTACAGCGGTTTCTCGCCCAGACACGCTTCCACCAGTGGCGCCAGTCGCGCCATGGCCTCCGCCTCGACCTGGTCGATGGTGCGCGCCTCCACCAGGACGTCCAGGCGGTCAACACACCATCCGATGTCCCTGCCGTCAGGCAGCTGAACCCCTTGGAGCCTCTTGACGATGTCCGCGCGGGCGTCCGCGCTCACCGGGCCGCGAGGGCGGTCACGTTCCGCGACGAACGCATACAAGTCCCGCTGGGGCGTCTCGTTGACTATGAAGGTGAACCGTGTGCCGTCCGGCAACGGCTTACCCAGGAACAGCTTGCCCAGATAGCTGCTGTCTGCGGCCTTCTTCTCCTCCGGTTTGCAAACGTTGGCGATACTGTGCCGCGTCCCGGCTTCCTCGATCGTCTTGACCTGCCGGTATACGGGGGCGCCATCCCGATGACACAGGATGTCCTCCAGGTCCTCCCACGAGACCGCTGTCCACCTGCCTTCGAGCATGTCCAGGCAGTCCAGCAACGTGACGGCATCCTGGTAGGCGAACCCGCGCCTGCTCCGACGGCCGCCGTCAGCAGGCGCGAGAGCCACAGCCACCTCGCGCGCGCTGACGCACAGCACTGGACTCTCGATTTACGGCAAAATGGCCTGTTTGCACAGTTCCCCCATAAGCCACTCCGGAGTGTGTAGTAGATCACCGCACCACCCAGAAGAGCAACGGGCGTGCGGACCATCAACCGGCACGATCATGAAACAAGTAAAAGATCATTCGCGCAGGTCAGAGCCCGAACCCATCTCACCATTGCAGGTCAGCGCGCTGGCTGGTCTCTTCCGCGACATCTGATCTGCACGATCCGGCGGGCCCCGCATTGAGCGTCACCAGCCCTCGGCGTCACATCGTCGCTCGCAGCTTTGACGCCACCTGACCTGCCCAAGGCACACCTGACACCCCATCAGAACGAGCGTCAAATAGACACCTCGACTCTGCGCCGTTGGCGCACCGCCCGGCCGCCCCAAGGCCCGCCGTTCGTCGCCGTTTCGGAACGCGTCGTCATGTACAGCGCGGTCGACATTGAGGAATGGCTGCGTCGCCGCCGGACCGTCCCGCGCCGAGACGCATGATGGCCGAGAAAGCCGTGGTGCCGGTCGGTGTCCGGCTCACGACCGACATCGAGTACCGGCCTGATCGCCCCAACCCGTACCGAGCGCGGGTCCGCTGGTTCGACCCGGCTACGAAGCGGCGCCTGTCCCTGTCGGAAGGAAAGGCGGACGAGGACGAAGCGCAGGATTGGCTCCAGTCGATCATCGAAGCGGCTGAGTCAGGGCTGTCCCCGTCGCTGGCCACCATGAAGCTCGCCGAGTACGGCAATGCGAATATGGACCTCGCTTTGCGAGGGCTGGAGTTGAAGACTCTCGACCCCTATCTCGCCGGCTGGCGGATGCGCGTCGTGCCCGCATTGGGCCACATCGCGGTCCGGATGATCACCAACGGTGCTGTCGACCGCACCGTGCAGAACTGGATCGCCGACGAGCTCAGCCGCTCAACGGTCAAGAACACCATCGCCGTCCTGGTCCGCGTCATGGAGCAGGCGGTGCGCGACGGCATCATCAAGGTGAACCCCGCCCGGGTGACCGGCTGGCAGAAGCTCTACAAGCAGGCCGAGGACGAACTCCTCGACCCACGCGCGCTCGCCCTGCCCGACTGGGAAACACTCCTCGCACTGTCCGACGCGCTCGTGGCAGCCTCCCACGACGAGTACCGCGGCTGGGGAGACGTGGTCATCTTCGCCGCGTGCACCGCCGCACGGATCGGCAAGATCTCCGGCTGCCGCGTCGGAGACATCGACACCACCCAGTGGATCTGGACCGTTCGCCGTCAGACCACACCCGCCCCCGGCGGGCTGACCGACAAGGGCACCAAGGGCAAGCGGGCCCGCAAGGTTCCCATCGTCGAGGAGATCCGCCCCCTCGTCGCGCAACGCATCCTGTCCGCCGGCCTCAATCCGGACGCCCGCCTGTTCACAGGCCCACGAGGCGGACGCATCTCCACCGCCGTCCTGCGCGACGCCACACACTGGGACGACGTGGTCACCAAGCTCGGCTACGAGCATCTGCGCCGCCACGACCTCCGGCACACCGCGCTGACCTGGTTCGCCGACGCCGGGATCCCGGTACACGTCCTCCGCAGGATCGCCGGCCACGGTTCACTGACCACCACCCAGCGCTACCTTCACCCGGACGTCCACAAGATCACGGCCACCGGAGCGGCGCTCTCGGCCCACTTCAGCGCGCTGCGCGCACCACGCTCGCTACCGGGCCCCATCGTCATGACCCGCTGACCCGGTCAGGGACGCCGGACCTCCGGTTGGTCCCCAACTGGTCCCCAAAAATGATCAAGGGCCGGTATCGGATTGCTCCGATAC
>NZ_JBHXJG010000021.1:0-47532 GCF_042723425.1 Streptomyces sp. NPDC058375
GGTCGCTCGCGTACTGTGACGTGCCGGGGGCGGTACCGGCCGACAGGCTTCGACGCCCTCGTCGGACACCGGGGCGATCCAGAGCGAGGAAGCACGTGGCAGACCAGAGGCCGTCGCACCGCGAGTCGGCGGTGACCGGCGCCCGCAGGGTCGTCGTCAAGGTCGGCTCCTCCTCGCTCACCACCGCCTCCGGCGGCCTCGACGCCGACCGGGTCGACGCCCTCGTCGACGTCCTGGCCAAGGTCAGGGACGGCGGCGAACGCGAGGTCGTCCTCGTCTCCAGCGGAGCCATCGCCGCCGGACTCGCCCCGCTCGGCCTCGTCCGCCGGCCCAAGGACCTGGCCCGCCAGCAGGCCGCCGCCAGCGTCGGACAGGGCCTCCTCGTGGCCCGCTACACCGCCTCGTTCGCCCGCTACGGCGTCCGCGTCGGACAGGTGCTCCTGACCGCCGACGACACCAGTCGGCGCGGCCACTACCGCAACGCCTACAGCACCCTGGACAAGCTCCTGGAGATGGGCGCGGTCCCCGTCGTCAACGAGAACGACACCGTCGCCACCGACGAGATCCGCTTCGGTGACAACGACCGGCTCGCCGCCCTAGTCGCCCACCTCGTCCACGCCGACCTGCTCGTCCTCCTCTCCGACGTGGACGGCCTCTACGACGGACCGCCCAGCACCCCCGGCGCCTCCCGCATCGCCGAGGTCACCGGCCCCGACGACCTCGCGGGCGTCACCATCGGCAGCGCAGGGAAGGCGGGCGTGGGCACCGGCGGCATGGTCACCAAGGTCGAGGCCGCCAACATCGCCACCGCCGCCGGCGTCCCCGTCGTCCTCACCTCCGCCAGCCGGGCCGCCGACGCGCTTGCGGGCCGCGACACCGGCACCTACTTCCACCGCACCGGCCGCCGCTCCGCCGACCGGCTCCTCTGGCTGGCCCACGCCTCCACCCCGCAGGGCGCGCTCACCCTCGACGACGGCGCCGTACGGGCCGTGGTGGAGCGGCGCACCTCACTGCTGCCCGCCGGAATCTCCGCCGTCGAGGGCGAGTTCAGCGCCGGCGACCCGGTCGAACTGCGCGACCCGCACGGCGCCCCGATCGCCCGCGGCCTCGTCAACTTCGACGCGAAGGAGATCCCCCAGCTGCTCGGCCGCTCCACCCGGGATCTGGCCCGTGAACTGGGCCCCGCCTACGAGCGCGAGGTCGTACACAGGGACGATCTGGTCCTTCTCACGCCGCGCCTCACCCGCTGAATCGGCTGAAAGTCCCGCTCTTCGGCAGGGACCTTCACCAAAACCACCCCACGCCCGCCTGTGGACTGGTCCACTTTGTAGTGGGGAAACAGGGGTACCGGACAGCAACACATCACAGGAGGCCGCCGGTGAGACGAGCGCGCCCGGGGGCGCCGCCCCGAGGCACGGCCAGCCGCGCCCTGACGAGTGTCGGGGCGGGGGCGGATTTCGACCGGAATCCCCTTCCGTCGGACACCGCCGAACGGGAGCCGGTCACGACGGCGAAGGAGGAGTCCCCGCAGTCGAAGCTCTGGCACATCACGCTCAGCGTGTCGGGCACCGAGACTCCGCTGGGGGAGGTCAGACGCGGCCTGGAACAGCTCGCGCACGACCATCCCTTCCTGCTGACCAGCCGCTACGCGGGCGACCACGCGGAGATCCGCTACTGGGAAGAGGCCCGCGACCTGCACGACGCGGCCGCGGTAGCGCTGCGGCTGTGGGGCGAGCACCGCTCCAGCGCCCAGCTCCCGCCCTGGGAGATCGTCGGCCTCGAAGTCATCGACCGCGAGACCTACCACCTGCGGATCGCAGAGGGCTACGGGCCGCCTCCCGCGGCCCCCGTGGGCGTGCACCCCTACTGACCCCCGGGGTGCCCCGAGGGGCGTCCGCCCCTCGGGTCGGCCGTCTCGCATCACGGGATACGTGACGGATGCCCGCAGAGCGCGCATTACTCTGCGGGCATGACCACGCTCTCGCCCTACGACAACCTCTCCCCGGTCGCGCAGACCGCCTACCGGGCCCGCGCGGCCGCCGCCGACATCGCGCCACTTCCGCGCGCGGCCAAGGACGACGCGCTACTGGCCATCGCCGACGCGCTGGAAGTGCGGACCGCCGAGATCGTCGAGGCCAACGCGAAGGACGTCGAGCGCGCCCGCGAGGCCGGGACGAGCGAAGGCATCATCGACCGCCTCACCCTCACCCCGGAACGCATCCGCGCCATCGCCGCCGACGTACGCGACGTCGCGGCCCTCCCCGACCCGGTCGGCGAAGTGGTGCGCGGCTCGACCCTGCCCAACGGCATCGACCTCCGCCAGGTGCGCGTCCCGCTCGGCGTGGTCGGCATCATCTACGAGGCCCGGCCCAACGTCACCGTCGACGCCGCCGCCCTCTGCCTCAAGTCCGGCAACGCGGTCCTGCTGCGCGGCTCCTCCTCCGCCTACGCCTCCAACACCGCGCTCGTCCGCGTCCTGCGCGACGCGGTCGGCGGCTCGGGTCTGCCGGCCGACGCGGTGCAGCTCGTCCCGGGCGAGAGCCGCGACTCCGTGCGCGAGCTGATGCGGGCCCGCGGCCTGGTCGACGTCCTCATCCCGCGCGGCGGCGCCTCGCTGATCCGCACGGTCGTCGAGGAGTCCACCGTCCCCGTCATCGAGACCGGCACCGGCAACTGCCACGTGTACGTCGACGCGCAGACGGACCTGGCCATGGCGGTCGACATCCTGATCAACTCCAAGGCCCAGCGCCCCAGCGTCTGCAACGCGGCCGAGACCCTGCTCGTCCACAAGGACGTGGCGGACGCCTTCCTGCCGCTCGCCCTGGACGCCCTGGCCGAGGCCGGGGTCACCGTCCACGGCGACGAGCACGTCCTGGAGCGCGCCGAGGGATCCAAGGCCACCGTGGTGGCGGCGACGGCGGAGGACTGGGAGACCGAATACCTCTCCTACGACATCGCGGCCGCGGTCGTCGACTCCCTGGACGCGGCGGTCGCCCACATCCGGCTCTGGTCCTCCGGCCACACCGAGGCGATCGTCACCACCTCGCAGGCAGCCGCCCGCCGGTTCACCCAGTTGGTCGATTCGACCACAGTGGCCGTGAACGCCTCCACCCGCTTCACGGACGGCGGGCAGTTCGGCTTCGGCGCCGAGATCGGCATCTCCACCCAGAAGCTGCACGCCCGCGGCCCGATGGGCCTGCCCGAACTGACCTCGACGAAGTACATCGTCACGGGCGACGGGCACACCCGCTAGCCCCGCCTCGACCTCCTGACCTCTCCTGCCACTCCTACCCCTCCTGCCTCGTCCCTTCCGGTCGGCCGACCGCCCCGCCCGGAGGGGGCGATCGCATGTTCCCCCGTACCGATCCGGGGGAGTTCGCGGGGTCTCTGCCCAAAAGGTCCCGGCCCGGCTACGCTGAATCCGTGCCGGACGACGTGGGGGGCAGGCCGTTCTCTGACGGCTGGGAGCCCGACGACGACCGCGGGGGCGCGGACGAGGACTTCGCCTCCGTGGTGTTCGACGAGGACTTCGTCCGGTCGGCGCCCGTCCACGAGCCCACCGCCGTGGAGCGCCTGCTCGCCGCCGCCGAAGCCCGCGCCGAGGCCGACGCGGCCCGCGCCCGCCGCAGCCGCCGTGCTGACGACGACGCATACGGCCCCTACGGCGACTCCCGGGGCCACCACGACCCCCAGGACCTCGATTACGACCCGGACCACGGCGTCGAGGGCGACGGCCCCGGGCCGTACGGCCGTCACGGCGGCTCCCTGCGCCCCTACCGCAACTCCGCCCGCTGGCACCGACCGGTCGCCTGGCTGCTCGCCCTGGTGATGGGCGTCGGCATGGTCTCCCTCGCCTTCACCGCGGTCTACCGGGGCGCCTCGAACAACCGCCAGGACCAGGTGCCGCCGCCCGCCAGCAGTGGCGTGGACAAGCCCGGGGCCGCCCCGTCGGCCTCCGCGGACTACTCCCGCCCCGTGGTCTCCGCCGAACCCCGGGTGCCCTGAGCCCCCTTCCGTCACCCGTTCGCCGACGGCCGCCCCGGCCGCCCGCGCAGTTCCCGGCGGCCTCCGCGTTTACGCGGAGCGCAATCGACCTACCCTGAAGATGTGACCCCTCGTTCCCAGGGGGGCTTCTCGCTGCCGCACGCCCCGCTCGGCCGAAGCAGACCGTTGCGCACCGAACCGACCGGTGTGGAGATCGGGAGAGAAGTCATGACAGGCCGCTCAGAACCGCCGGACGGCCCGCCCGAGAACACCGCGGGCGGCGAGGACGAATACCGCTCGCTCGTCTTCGACGAATCGTTCATCCAGGCTGCCCGGATGCAGGAGTTCTCGGCGCAGGAACGGATGGGCGAGCACGCCCGCGCCGTCCGCACCCTGCCCGAGGAACCGGTCTCCGTCCGCAGCGGCGGCGGCTCCCGGGCCGCCATAGCCCTGGTCGTCCTCATCGCCCTGGCCTTCGCCGTGGCCGTCTACATCGGCTTCCGGAGCCCGTACCCCCAGCCGGCCACCCGACGCGCCGAACCCCTGCGGACCACCGTCGTCCCCCTGGCCCCCCGCGGCGTCGTACCGGGCGGATCACCCGAGCAGCTGTACCGGACCGAGCCGGTCTCCGGATTCCGCACGGGCGCGGCGGGCATCAACTTCCCCGCCGTGGAGCGCACGCAGAACTTCTCCGACAGCCAGATCACCGCCGCTCTCGCCACGGTCAAGGACTACCTGGTGGAGTCGTCCCTGAACCCCGACGTCCTCACCAGCTCCGTACGACGGCCGGTCGAGCACCTCCTCGACCCGGACCAGCGCACCCAGTTCGAACGCAGCCTGAGCGACCCGGCGGACGACGGGAGCCACGCCGCCACCGGCTGGCTGATCCGCTTCGACCCGGAGCGGGTGGAGCTCGCGGACCCGCAGATCCGGGTCCAGGGCACCCTTCGCTACGAGGAGGAGGCGGCGGGCGTCCTCGGCGTCGTCTCGGACCACACCTTCACCTACGCCCTGCGCCCGGCGGACGGACCCCCGCGCAAGGAAGGCGCGTCCCTGTTCACCGTGCGGCGCGAGCTGCACTTCCGCTTCGACCGGGAGGACCTGCGGCTGCACCGCCTGGAGGTGCGCACCGCCCATGTCCAGGCAGGGCCGCAGTCCTGCTCGGCCGACGCGACCGGGACGCTGCGCCCGCTCCTGGCCGGGGAGCGGGCGGACGCCCGCGGGCCCGCCGCAACCGACCCGTACACCACGGGTCCGCCCACGGCGGCGCTGTGCGGGACGCTGGCGGGCGTCAGTCCCTCGACGGCCCCGCCGACGGCCCCGAGCTCCCCTCCTCGGGGTCCTGAGGCCGACCGGTAGCCCCGCCCCCGCCCGTGGCGGAACCGCCGCCGGACCCGGCTCCGGTGAACTTGTCGCGCAGCTTGCCGCCCAGGTCTCCCGCGCCGCCGGCGATGTCGCCCACCAGCTTCATCAGCGGGTCCTTGCTGGTGCGCACCGTGTCCGCGTAGTGCGAGGCGGACTCCCGGAACGAGTCGGTCACCGAGGTGTCCTTGTCCTCGCCGCGCCGCGGGTAGTGGCCGTCCATGATCCGCTGGAACTCGCGGGTCTCCGACCACTTCTTCAGCTCGGCGGCACGCACGGTGGTGAACGGGTGCGTCCGGGGCAGCACATTGAGGATCTTCAGGACGGAGTCGCGGAGATCGCCGCCCTTCTCGTACTCGTCGGCCTGGGCGAGGAAGGCGTCCACGTTCATCTCGTGGAGGTGATTGCCGCCCGCGATCTTCATCAGGCCGCGCATCGAGGCCGTGATGTCCTGGCCGACCAGGAGCCCGGCCCGGTCCGCGGACAGCTCCGACTTGCGGAACCACTCGCGCAGCGCCGTCACTATGGCCATGATCGCCACATTGCCCAGCGGGATCCAGGCGACCTTCACGGCGAGGTTGGTCAGGAAGAGCAGTATCGTCCGGTACACCGAGTGACCGGAGAGCGCGTGGCCCACCTCGTGGCCCACCACCGCCCGCATCTCCTCCTCGTCGAGCAGCTCGACCAGGCCGGTGGTGACCACGATGATCGGCTCGTCGAGACCGATGCACATGGCGTTGGGCTGCGGGTCCTGCTTCACGTACATCGGCGGGACCTTCTCCAGGTCCAGGATGTAACACGCGTCGCGCAGCATGTCGTTGAGATGGGCGAACTGCGCGTCGCTCACCCGGACGGAGTCGGAGAGGAAGAGCAGCCGCAGGCTCCGCTCCGGAAGCAGCCCGCTGAGCGCCTTGAACACCGTGTCGAACCCGGTCAGCTTGCGCAGGGCGACCAGGGCCGAGCGGTCGGCGGGGTGCTCGTAGGCCCGGGAGGAGATCCCGGGGAATCGCCGGCGCGCCCTGCTCGGCACGTTCTCGTGACTGTTGTCGGTCATGGATGGCCCCCTGTTCGTACGAGACGTTGCTCGTCCCCCGGACAAAAGCCAGCGTATGCGCTGGCGCTACGGTGTGCGGGGGGCTGTGGATAACTTTGAGGAGCGCCCGAAATGCCGCACACCGCCGTACTGCTCGCCGCCGCGTCCGAGGAGCAGGGACCGGGCGACACCCTCCGGATCGTGCTGCTCGGCTCGATCCTCGGAGCGGTGCTGCTCGCCTGGTTCCTGCTGCGTGGATACCGCAACGACGACAACAACGACTGAGTCGCCGTGAGCGTGCCCGAAGGTCCCGCATACGATGTGCCTGACGTCTTCCTTCCGCCTCACGATCGATAGGTCCTGCCGAAGATGAGCCTCACGAGTACCGCACACGAGCTGGCCACCCTCGCCTCCGGAGGGGAGGGCGGCGGCAACCACGAAAGCCTCAACCCCTACCTCGTGGGCGGCCTGGCCTTCCTCGCGCTGATGTTCCTCCTGTGGGTCACCACCCGCTTCAACCGCGACCGCTGAGGCGGGGGCGTACAGCTGTGCCAGTAGGCTCTGCACGCATGGGAGAGCAGGAAGTGCCTACCGGCCCCGGCAAGCGCCGTATCGGCGTGATGGGCGGGACATTCGACCCGATCCACCATGGACACCTGGTGGCGGCCAGTGAAGTGGCCGCCCAGTTCCATCTCGACGAGGTCGTCTTCGTCCCGACCGGGCAGCCGTGGCAGAAGAGCCACAAGAAGGTCTCCCCGGCCGAGGACCGTTATCTGATGACGGTCATCGCCACCGCGTCCAACCCGCAGTTCTCCGTGAGCCGCAGTGACATCGACCGTGGCGGACCGACGTACACCATCGATACGCTGCGGGACCTGCGCGAGGTCCACGGCGAGGCGGACCTCTTCTTCATCACCGGCGCCGACGCGCTCGCCCAGATCCTCACCTGGCGCGACGCGGAGGAGCTGTTCTCGCTCTCCCACTTCATCGGTGTGACCCGCCCGGGTCACGTGCTCACGGACGACGGACTGCCCGAGGGCGGTGTCTCCCTCGTGGAGGTGCCCGCGCTGGCGATCTCGTCCACGGACTGCCGTGAGAGGGTCGCGCAGGGGGAGCCGGTCTGGTACCTGGTGCCGGACGGCGTGGTCCGCTACATCGACAAGCGCCAGCTGTACCGCGGCGAATGAGCCACGGAGAGGGGCACCGGTGAACGACCGACAGAACCCGTACTACCAGGAGCCGCAGATCGTCGGCTACGACGCGTACGGGCAGCCGGTCTACCAGCAGCAGGGGCAGCAGCAGGCCCATCAGAGTTACGACCAGCAGGGCCAGGGTTACGACGCCTACGCCGCCCAGCAGGGCCAGGGGCTCCAGAGCCAGGGCGCCGGCTACGGCTACGACGCGTACGGCAACCCCCAGCAGCAGCCCCAGGGTTACGACCCCTATGCCGGACAGCACCCGGGCCAGACGCAGCAGGGTCAGGGCACCGACCAGGCGTACGGCTACGGCTCCTACACCGACTACGGCTACGCCACCGGGCAGCAGCCCGCCGCCGTCGACACCGGCGAACAGTGGGGCATCCCGCAGCAGGGCACCGCCCCCGCACCGGAGCAGACCGGGCAGCAGGCTCCCGTACGGCAACCGCCGGAGGCCGCCGAGCCGGAGGGGGAGTCCGCTCTTCCGGGGCAGCGCAAGCCCGCCCCCGACTACCGCACCGAGCAGTTCTCGTTCATCGAGGAGCCCGACGAGGACTCCGAAGACGTCATCGACTGGCTGAAGTTCACCGAGAGCCGCAGCGAGCGGCGCGAGGAGGCCCGGCGCAAGGGCCGCAACCGGATGGTCGCCCTGATAGTCGTCGCCGTTCTCGTCGTCGTCGGCGGGGCCGGTTACCTCTGGTCCGCCGACATGATCCCGGGCCTGTCCGGGTCGGACGAGAAGAAGGCCGTGGCCGCCGGGGCCCAGCAGCGCGACATGATCGTGGTGCATCTGCACGACACGAAGAGGGGCGGCACCTCGACGGCGCTGCTCGTCGACAACGCCACCACCAAGCAGGGCACCACCGTCCTGCTGCCCAACTCCCTGGCCGTCGCGGGCGACGACGGGACCACCACCACGCTCGGCAAGTCCGTCGACGACGACGGCAGGACCGGCACCCGGGAGTCGATCGACACCCTCCTGGGCACCCGGATCACCGGCACCTGGCGGCTGGACACCCCGTATCTGGAGAACCTCGTCGAGCTGGTCGGCAACATCGAGGTCGACACCGACACCGACGTGCCCGGCGCGAAGAAGGGCGAATCGCCCCTGGTGAACAAGGGCGAGGGCCAGACGCTCAGCGGTCCGATGGCCGTCGCGTACGCCACCTACCGCGCGCCGGGCGAGCCCGAGGCCAAGCAGCTGACGCGGTTCGGCGAAGTCATGCGGGCCACGCTGCGCAAGATCTCCGAGGATCCCAAGGCCGCGACCGTCACCATCGAGACGCTGCTCCAGGTGCTCGACCCGTCACTGCCCGAGAAGGACCTCGGAGCCTCGCTCGCCACGCTGGCCTCGCGGGCCAAGGTCGGCGACTACAAGACGGCTCTCCTGCCGGTCCAGGCGGACGGCACGCTCACCGAGGCGGACACCCGCGGCGTCGTCAAGGACATCCTCGGCGGCACGGTGAAGGCTCCCGAGGCGGGCGCTCCGCTCCGGGTCGCCGTCCGTGACGCCACCGGGAACGAGAAGGCCGCGGAGGCCGCCCGGGTCCAGCTGGTCAACGGCGGTTACGCCTTCGTGGACAGCGGCAAGGCAGGGGCCGAGGCGTCGTCCGTCGTGCTCTACCGGTCCGCCGAGGACAAGGAGAAGGCCGTCGAGGTGGCCAAGACCCTGGGCCTCGCCGCGGGCGACGTGAAGAAGGGCGAGCCGGCCGCCAACGCCGACGTGTCCGCGGTCCTCGGCCAGGACTACAAGGTCCAGTAGCCCGCTCGGGGCCCCGGCCGACGCTCCGGAGTCGGCCGGGGACCGCGGTGGAGCGCGACCGGTGAAACGCAGTAAGGCTCTGTCGGTGGTCCGTGAGACCCTAGAGGTTGCATCCGACCGCCGACGAAAGCCTGCATGTGACCGCCACGGACCGCTCCATCGAGCTCATCAACGCCGCCGCTCAGGCGGCCGCCGACCGGCTCGCGCACGACATCATCGCCTACGACGTCAGCGATGTGCTGTCGATCACCGACGCCTTCCTGCTGGCCTCGGCCCCCAACGACCGCCAGGTCAAGTCGATCGTCGACGAGATCGAGGAGCGGCTCCAGAAGGAGCTCGGCGCCAAGCCGGTGCGCCGCGAGGGCGACCGCGACGCCCGCTGGATCCTCCTCGACTACGTCGACATCGTCATCCACGTCCAGCACAGCGAGGAGCGCGTCTTCTACGCGCTGGAGCGCCTGTGGAAGGACTGCCCGGAGATCGCCCTCCCCGAGGACGCGGTCAAGACCCGTGGCAAGGCCGACGAGCACGCACAGCTCAACGGCGGCACGGAAGGTGACCAGAGCTGAACGGCAGCAGCAGCGGCAGGGGCCGCAGGGTCGTCCTCTGGCGCCACGGCCAGACGGCATGGAACCTGGAGCGCCGCTTCCAGGGCTCCACGGACATCGAGCTGACCGAGGCCGGCGTCGGGCAGGCCCGCCGCGCCGCCCGGCTGCTCGCCTCGCTGAAGCCGGACGCCATCGTGGCCTCCGACCTCAGGCGGGCGGCGGCCACGGCCGCCGAGCTCTCCGCCGTCAGCGGCCTCACCGTCGCCCATGACGCCGCGCTCCGTGAGACGTACGCCGGCGAGTGGCAGGGGCTGACCCACCAGGAGATCGTCGCGCGCTTCGGCGAGCAGTACGCGGCCTGGAAGCGCGGCGAGCCCGTGCGCCGGGGCGGCGGCGAGCTGGAGACCGAGGTCGCCGACCGGGCGGCACCGGTCGTTCTGGAGCACGCCGAGAAGCTTCCGGAGAACGGCACGCTCGTCGTGGTCAGCCACGGCGGCACGATCAGGACGACGATCGGCCGGCTGCTGGGTCTGGAAGCGCACCACTGGGAAGGGCTCGGCGGGCTGTCCAACTGCTGCTGGTCCGTCCTCGGGGAGGGTGCGCGCGGCTGGCGTCTGCTGGAACACAACGCCGGCACGCTCCCGGAGCCGGTGCTCGGCGACGACGACTAGACGCCGTCGGGAGGCCGTTGAGAGGCCGTTCGCGGGCCGCCCCCGGGCGGCCCGGGCCGGATTTCACTTTCCGGCCGGTCGCAGGCTAAAGTTCTTCTTGTTCGCGGCGCGGAAACGCAGGGAAACACAGCGAACAGCGGGGCTATAGCTCAGTTGGTAGAGCGCCTGCATGGCATGCAGGAGGTCAGGAGTTCAATTCTCCTTAGCTCCACAATCAGGATCCCGTCCCCATCAGGGGGCGGGATCTTCTGCATGGAGGCACGGAGGGCGCCGAGCGGGCTGACCCCCTTGCGGGGTCATGGCAGAATCGGAACGCCGGAGGGGGCGCCGTACCGATCGGGAGGGAGCGCGATGCCTGCGAGTCGCGAACACGTCCCCGACCAGCGCCTTGTCGCCGCACCGCTCCCCGGCCCCGTAACGTCCGAAGTTCGATCCCGTCTCGGCTGTCCGTCCTGCGGTTCGTCCCATGTGGCCCAGGTTCTGGGTGACAACGGAGGGGTCTCCTACGTGTGCACGGCCTGCGGCCACAGCTGGAGCTGACTGATGGGTGCACACAGGCGTAAATGCGACTGGTGCGGCAGCGGTACGCCCATCGTCAGGGACATGGACCCGGTCAACGCGGAGTACCAGTACTGGTGCGAGGAATGTGCCCGGGCGCTGATCATAAAAGGCGACCCCATCGAGACCTACCGGGAGCTGGAGGGGGAGCCGATCTACGGGCGGCTGCTGGAGGAGCACTGCACCCTCAAGCGCTTCTACTCCTTCGCGACCGCATGACCAGTGATCGTCGGGCCGCGACCGTCTGACCTGCGGCTGAGGTCGAACACTCTGGATGATTCGGGCGTATCGGTGCAGACCGGAAACGATTTGGTGAAGCGCCGGGGGGACCGTGTAATGTTCTCGATGTCGCCAAGGGAAACCGGGCGGCAAGCAGCAAGGGGCTATAGCTCAGTTGGTAGAGCGCCTGCATGGCATGCAGGAGGTCAGGAGTTCAATTCTCCTTAGCTCCACAGGATCGACAGAAGCGGGCCACCCGGATCGGGCGGCCCGCTTCTTCTGTTCAGCCGCGCCCGCTGCCCAGCGCACGCCGATTGGCGGTCGGCAGGGCGGGACGCTGTTCGGCCGCGGGCTGCTCGATACGGAGCGCCAGGGCGGGGCAGCGCCGTACGGCCCGCTGGGCGCGTCCGCGCAGATGCATCGGGACGGCGGCGTCCGCCAGTGCCGGATAGCCGTCCGGGCTGAGCCGGATGAGCTCGGGGACGAGGTCCGCACACAGGCCGTGGCCCTGGCAGAGCGTCCAGTCGACCGCGAGCTTCTCGCCGCTCGGAATCGACTCCTCCACGTCCTGGTAGCCGGGCGCGGGCAGCGGCAGCACCCCGGCCGTCTCCCGGCCGCAGCCGCCGTCCAGGACATGTGCGGCGAGGTCGTCCGTGAACGCCGACAGGGTCGAGAGCAGGAACCGGGCCGAACCGTCCGGGTGTTTGCACGCCCCGCGGCCCTTCACGGCCTGGGTGACCTCGCGCAGGGCCTCCAGGGCGGCGGGCCCGCCGCCGTTCAGAACGTCGGAGAGCCCGCCCGCGGCGGCGGGGAGCCCCAGCTTGCACGGACCGCACTGTCCGGCGGTCTCGGCGGCCAGCCAGTTGGCTATCCGGAGCGATTCGCCGAGCGGGCAGGTGTCCGGGCCGATCGGCAGGATGGCCCCTGCGCCGAGCGCGCCCCCTACGGCCGCCAGGGACTCGCGGGAGACCACGGCGTTGTGCGAGGAGACCGCGTCGATCCAGTTGCCGTGATAGCCGCCGGTCAGCACTCCCTGGGGGAGGGGCGGGGCCCCGGCCAGCTCCAGGATGTACCGCAGTGGCACCCCGGTCGGCACCTCGACGACCATGGGCCGGGCCACGGCGCCCGAGACGGTGAGCAGCACGGTGCCCGGTTCGCCCGGTAGCCCGGTGTGCCCGTAGCGGCGGGGCCCGATCCGGGCGGCGACGGCGAGCTGGGCGTACGTCTCCGCGTTCGACAGCAGCGTCGGCGCGCCGGCCACCCCGGTCTCGGCCGCCCGCTCGCGCCGGCCCGGTGGCAGGGCGGGCCCGCCGTTCGCCGCCCGGATCACCGAGGATGCCTCGCCCGAGACCATGCGCTCCGGGGTGCGGACCACCCGGGCGCGCAACTGCTGGCCGCGCCGGTCGGAGAGGCCGCGCTCGGCGAGGGCCGCCCGTACGGAGATCTCCGTGGAGTTGCGGGTGACGGCGACGACCAGGGTGCGCGCGCCGAGCGCCTCCGCGGCCAGCAGCGCACCGTCCAGGATCAGGTGCGGGGCGCGGTTGAGCAGGACGGTGTCCTTGCGGCAGGCGGGTTCGCCCTCGCTGCCGTTGATCACCACGACGGGCCGCACCCCGCGCCGGATGGACGCCTTCGCCACCGCTCGCAGCTTCTTGCCGAACGGGAAACCGGCGCCTCCCCTTCCGCGCAGGGAGATCGCTTCGGCCAGTTCGGCCAGCCGCTCACCGGTCATCGGCTCCAGCGGCCCGTGCACCTTGAGGTGCATGGCGAGGTCGAGCCGCTCCACCAGGTCGAATCCGGTGGTCAGTTGCGGCAGTCCGACGACGCGGACTTCGGGCACATCGGGGAGGGGGACGTTCACGGTCGGTCTCCTGCGGGTGCGTGCCAGGGTTCGCCGGCCGGGGGCGCGGTGAACGGCCCGGCCCCCGGTTCGGCACGGGGCGCGGCGAAGGGGGAGGTGATGGGGGCGGTGGCGGCGGTGTCGTCGTCGGCCGGTGTGCCGACGTGTTCCGGGAACCGGTAGGCCGGCGTGCCGTACTCCGGCGTCGTGCCGTACTCCTGTGTCTCGTAGGGAGGCGCCCCGTACGGGTGCTCCGGTGCCGCGTAGGTGTGCTCCTGCGCGGTGTGCGTGTGCTCCTGCGCGGTGTGCGCCGGCGGGTCCTGCCGGGGCGGCGGGCCGTGGTGCGCCTGCGCGGGCGGCGCGGGGGACGGTGAGGGCCAGCGGGTCTCCGGCGTGAGCGGCGGGCCGCCGCCGAGCGAGACGGCTCGGTATCCGGCCGTGATGCCAGGACCCGGTCCGGGCCCGGTCCCGGACCCCGGGCCTGCCTTCCTCCGCCCCTGGCCCGGCAGCTCCTCCGGCGGGCCGAAGGCGATGCGGTCGGCGCTGCGGGGCGGGGGTTCGTACAGCGGGGGCTCGTACAGGGGCGGCCGGCCGCCGTACAGCGTTTCCGTCGGCGCCTCGTGCAGTGAGCCTGGGATCGCCGTGGGAGGGGGCGCGGCCGGGGGTATCGGCGCCGAGAGCGTGCGCGGGCGCACCGGCGTGCCCCGTACGTCCCGGTCCGTCTCGCTCCAGGCGGCCGGATCGGACCAGGGCTCCCCGGGGGACGAGGAGGACTCCCGCAGGACCGGATCGGGGGCGGCCGGGGGCCCCTGGCCCAGCAGCTCGGCGACCCGGTCCGCGATCCGCCGCTTCGTCGGACGTGGCAGCAGCCGAAGGCACAGCGCGCCGGCGACCCCGGCGAGGCAGAGCCCGTACATCACGACCACCCAGGTGGCGGGCGCGCGCCCCGCGTACAGGCCGTGGATCAGCGCGGCGCACCACGCCGGATACGCCAGCGCGTGCACGGCGCGCCACCGGCCCGCGATCCCGCCCGTGTCCCGGGGCGACCCCAGTGACTGCCCGAGCCGGGCGGCCTTGGGGGAGGGGTGTGCGAAGGCGCTGCGCAGGGCGCCGGTCGTGGCCGTGACGACCATCAGCAGCCCGGCCAGCGAGCCGAGGCCGATCAGTCCCGCGGCACCGGTCACGCCGAGACTGAAGGGTATGAGCGCGCCGATCAGCGCCACATGACCGAGTGCGACCTTCCCGGTGCCGTGCAGCAGCAGAAAGCCCAGCGAGGCTATGGCGGTGGCCCGGTGGATGCCCTGGCAGACGATGCGCTGACGGGTGGAGAGGAACAGCCGGTCGGTGGCCAGCAGGCCCCACGCGACGGCCGCGCTGAGCGACACCAGCGACAGGACGCCGGTGGTGAAATCGAGGGTGGTGCGCAGCTCGTCGCTCCCTGCGACGGCGAACAGAGGGACGAAGACCAACGCGGCGACAGTCAGGCCGCCCTGTACCGGCCGACTCATTGCGGGGCTCATGCTGGGGGATACGCGGATCTTGCGATGAGGGTTCATGGGGGGCGACTCCGAATAGTTCGGCAAAGCGGTCCCGTTGCCGCATGCTAGGACGCCCCATACCAACCAGTACGAGGTTTGCTCGGTTGCCCCGATAGAGGTCGGTACGCGGAGTAACCCCCGCTTCCCGGGCGTTCCCCCTGCCCCGGACCCCGCCCCAGGGCTCCGCGAAAACCTCATGGGAAGCCCGCAGAACGCACACTCCGCACCCACGGGGACGTCACGACTCCGCTACGGAGAGTGGTCGGCGGGTGGTGCGTCGGGGGGTGCGTTCCGCGGCGTACGAGCGGGCGTGCGGACGGCGGGCTCCCGGCTCGCGCGCGTGATGTCCGCCCTCTGGTTACTCCCCGCTCCCCTCCGGGTCCGTGGGGTACCCTGACGCCATGCGTGCCGTACGCCTTCTGCTTAGCGAGCCGCGCTGAAGAGTCCCGACCGGTGAGAACGCCTGGTCGGAGTCAGCGCGGCGTCCCCTCCTGTGCGAGGGGATTTTTCGTTTCCCGGCAGATGACGATCGATGGAGCTTTGAGGATCATGAGCGAGACGAATTCCGCTGCCGAGACGGCCGCGCCGCACCGCTACACGGCGGCGATGGCCGCCGACATCGAGGCACGCTGGCAGGACTTCTGGGACGCCGAGGGGACGTACGAGGCGCCGAACCCCACCGGTGACCTGGCGGGCGACCCGGAGCTGGCCGCCAAGCCCAAGAAGTTCATCATGGACATGTTTCCGTACCCCTCGGGTTCGGGTCTGCACGTCGGACACCCGCTGGGCTACATCGCCACCGATGTCTACGCCCGCCACCAGCGGATGAGCGGCCACAACGTGCTGCACACCCTGGGCTTCGACGCGTTCGGCCTGCCCGCCGAGCAGTACGCGGTGCAGACGGGCACCCACCCCCGGGTCTCCACCGAGGCCAACATGGAGAACATGAAGGTCCAGCTGCGCCGGCTGGGACTGGGCCACGACAACCGCCGCTCCTTCGCGACGATCGACGCCGACTACTACAAGTGGACGCAGTGGATCTTCCTGCAGATCTTCAACTCCTGGTACGACACCGAGGCCGACAAGGCCCGCCCGATCGCCGAGCTGGTCGAGCAGTTCGAAAGCGGCACGCGCGCGACCCCCGACGGCCGTGAGTGGAGCGCGCTGAGCGCCGCCGAGCGCGCCGACCTGCTGAGCCAGTACCGACTGGCCTACGCCTCCGACGCACCCGTCAACTGGTCGCCCGGCCTGGGCACCGTGCTGGCCAACGAGGAGGTCACCGCCGACGGCCGTTCCGAGCGCGGCAACTTCCCCGTCTTCAAGGCCAAGCTGCGCCAGTGGAACATGCGCATCACCGCCTACGCCGACCGGCTGCTGAACGACCTGGACGGGCTGGACTGGCCCGAGGCCATCAAGCTGCAGCAGCGCAACTGGATCGGCCGCTCCGAGGGCGCCCGGGTCGAGTTCCCGGTGGACACCGCGGGCGGCATCACCGTCTTCACCACCCGCCAGGACACCCTGTTCGGCGCGACCTACATGGTCCTGGCGCCCGAGCACGACATGGTCGAGCGCATCATTCCGGCCGCCTGGCCCGAGGGCACCCACCCGGTGTGGACCGGCGGCCACGCGAGCCCGGCCGAGGCCGTCACCGCGTACCGCAAGCAGGCCGCCGCCAAGTCCGACGTCGAGCGGCAGGCCGAGGCCAAGGACAAGACCGGTGTCTTCACCGGCGCGTACGCGACCAACCCCGTCAGCGGCGAGAAGGTCCCCGTCTTCATCGCCGACTACGTCCTGATGGGCTACGGCACCGGCGCGATCATGGCCGTACCGGCGCACGACGCGCGCGACTTCGCCTTCGCGCGCGCCTTCGAGCTGCCGATGCGCTGTGTCGTCCAGCCCTCCGACGGCCGGGGGACCGACCCCGCCACGTGGGACGACGCCTTCAGCTCGTACGACGCGAAGCTGGTCAACTCCGCCAACGACGAGATCTCGCTGGACGGCCTGGGCGTCGTCGAGGCCAAGGCGAAGATCACCGAGTGGCTGCGGGAGCACGGCGTCGGCGAGGGCACCGTCAACTTCCGGCTGCGCGACTGGCTGTTCAGCCGCCAGCGCTACTGGGGCGAGCCCTTCCCGATCGTGTACGACGAGGAGGGCATCGCCCACCCGCTGCCCGAGTCGATGCTGCCGTTGGAGCTGCCCGAGGTCGAGGACTACTCCCCGCGCACCTTCGACCCGGAGGACGCGTCCGCCCAGCCCGAGACCCCGCTGTCGCGCAACGCCGACTGGGTCAATGTGACGCTGGACCTGGGCGACGGCGCCGGTCCGCGCAAGTACCGCCGCGAGACCAACACCATGCCCAACTGGGCCGGTTCCTGCTGGTACGAGCTGCGCTACCTGGACCCGACGAACGACCGGCAGCTGGTCGACCCGTCGATCGAGCAGTATTGGATGGGTCCGCGCGAGGGCCGGCCCACGGGCGGAGTCGACCTGTACGTCGGCGGGGCCGAGCACGCCGTGCTGCACCTGCTGTACGCGCGTTTCTGGTCCAAGGTGCTGCACGACCTGGGCCACATCTCCTCGGCCGAGCCGTTCCACAAGCTGTACAACCAGGGCATGATCCAGGCCTTCGTCTACCGCGACAGCCGGGGTATCGCCGTCCCCGCCGCCGAGGTGGAGGAGCGCGACGGGGCGTTCTACTACGCGGGCGAAAAGGTCAGCCGCGTCCTGGGCAAGATGGGCAAGTCCCTGAAGAACGCGGTCACGCCGGACGAGATCTGCGCGGAGTACGGCGCGGACACCCTGCGCCTGTACGAGATGGCGATGGGCCCTCTGGACGTGTCGCGCCCCTGGGACACGCGTGCCGTGGTCGGCCAGTACCGCCTGCTGCAGCGGCTGTGGCGCAACGTCGTCGACGAGGAGACCGGTGAGGTCACCGTCGTCGACACGGAGCCCGGCGAGGACACCCTGCGCGCGCTGCACAAGGCGATCGACGGGGTCGGCCAGGACATGGCGGGGATGCGGTTCAACACCGCCATCGCCAAGGTCACCGAGCTGAACAACCACCTGACGAAGGCCGGCGGCCCGCTGCCGCGCTCGGTCGCGGAGCGGCTGGTCCTGCTGATCGCCCCGCTGGCCCCGCACATCGCGGAGGAGCTGTGGCGTCGGCTGGGCCACACCGACTCCGTCGTCCACCAGGACTTTCCGGTGGCCGACCCGGCGTACGTGGTCGACGAGACCGTCACCTGCGTCGTCCAGATCAAGGGCAAGGTCCGGGCCCGCCTGGAGATCTCGCCCTCCATCACGGACGAGGAGCTGGAGGCGCTGGCCCTGGCCGACGACGCGGTCGTCGCCGCGCTGGGCGGAGCGGGCATCCGCAAGGTGATCGTGCGGGCGCCGAAGCTGGTGAACATCGTCCCCGCGTGACGGCCGCCCTTTGACGGTCGCGGCGCGCGGTTAGGGCCATCCCCTACGGGCAGGTTGGGGGTTCCGAAGGAACCCTCGGCCTGCCCGTTCCGTTTACGGTGGAGGGGGCGACCGGTACCGGCGGCCGCATCGAGACACCGAGGGGCATTCATGGAACCCGCGCTCACGATCCTGGCGTTGCTCTTGGTCGCGTTCGTCGCGCTGGGTGTCTACGCGACCGTGAAGGCCGTCGGCGCGGCCAAGCGCGGCGTCGACCGCACGATCACGCAGGCCCGTCGCACCGTGGAGGACACCACGCTCCGGGCCAAGAGCTTCGGGCAGGTGGGTGTGGCCGGCGAGCTCGCGCAGCTCCGGCTCTCCCTGCGCACCTCGATGCGGGCCACCCAGGACGCCCTGCACGCCGGAGCCGCCGAGGACGCCTCGCTGGCGGAGTCGGTGGCCCTGTTCCGGCGGCTGAGCGCCCACGGTCTGGAGCTGGACGACGAGCTGAAGAGGCTGGAGCGCGAGCCGGACCGGGCCACGGTCGCGGGCCTGCTGCCCAAGCTGAAGGAACGCACGCAGCGGATCACGCACTCGGCGGAGTCGCTGCGCTGGGCCGCGCGGGACCGGGCGCGGCAGTTCGCCGACGACGACCTGGACGCGCTGAACGCGCAGATCGACATCGAGGCCGGCGCGCTGCGGCACTGGGACGTGAACGAGTCGTCGCAGGCGTCCGGCGCGGGGGCCTCCGCCACGACGCCGGGCCAGGGCCCCGGGACGGACTGGCCGGAGCCGGCGGCCTCGGCGGGCCCCTCGGTCGGCAGCAGCAGTACGGCCGACGAGGCGTGGTCCGGACCGGCCCGCGAGGAAAACCCGCAGGCGATCACCGCACCGGACCCGCGGCTGCGCACGACCTACCCCTGGCAGAAGTCCACGCGGCCGGAAACGACGAACTGACGCACGCGGGCCGTTTCAGGCCCGACCGGATACGTTCCGAAGCGGCCATGAACGATCAGAGGGCCGGGGCCGGGCTGCCGCACTCCCACCACGCCAGGTAACCTCCGGCTCATGTCCCGCCATGTCGCTATCGTCACCGATTCCACGGCCTACTTGCCGCGCCCGACGATGGAACGGCACGGCATCACCGCAGTGCCGCTGACCGTCGTCCTGGGCGACCAGGCGCTGGAGGAGGGCACGGAGATCTCGGCCCGCTCGCTCGCCCTGGCTCTGCAGAAACGCCACTCCGTGACCACCTCCCGCCCCAGCCCCGAGGTCTTCACCGCGGCCTACCGGGCGGCGGCCGAGGCCGGGGCGGACGCGGTGGTGTCGTTGCACCTGTCGTCGGAGTTCTCGGGCACGTACGACGCCGCGCTGCTCGCTGCGAAGGACGCCCCCGTTCCGGTACGCGTGGTGGACACCGGCATGGTCGCCATGGCCCTGGGATTCTGCGCACTCGCGGCGGCGGAGACCGCCGAAGCGGGCGGCGGCCTGGACGAAGCGGTGGCGGCGGCGGAGAAGCGGGCCGCGGACACCTCGGCGTATTTCTATGTCGACACTCTCGACTATCTGCGCCGGGGCGGTCGCATCGGCACGGCCCAGGCCCTGCTGGGATCCGCGTTGGCGGTGAAGCCGATCCTGGAGCTCGACGGGGGCCGGATCGAGATGCTGGAGAAGGTGCGGACGGCGTCCAAGGCCATCGCCCGCCTGGAGGAGATCGTCGCCGACCGGGCGGGAGCGGCCCCGGTGGACATCGCCGTCCACCACCTCGCCGCCCCGGAGCGCGCGGAGCGCCTGGCCGAGCGGTTGCGCGAACGCGTTCCCGGCCTGGTCGACCTCCATGTCAGCGAGGTCGGCGCGGTGATCGGGGCGCACACGGGTCCGGGGCTGCTCGGCGCGGTGATCTCGCTGCGGTGAACGGGCCTGGGGGCTCCACTCCGTGGGGGAGCTTCACTCCGTAGGGTGGCCGGGTTGTTCACAACTGCCGGGCTGTCCACAGGAATCGGTGCTGCTCAGCGGGTTCGGGCGGATGTGCCTAACGTCGTGAGGCATGGCCCTTCGATCTTCTCGGGCGTCGGCTTCCGACGCTCCCTTCACCTCTGCCTCCTCGTCCGATCCATCCTCCACGTTCCCGTCCGGATCCCCGCAGTCCGCCTCTGCGGTTCTGCCTCCGCCCGACCCGCCGTCCGGGCGGACGCCGGCACGGGCGCGGCACGGATCCGGCACGCGCCCGAGCGGCCGGGCGGGTGCGGGCCCCGGCGCTCGTTCCGCTGCGCGCCACGGTGGGCGGCGGTCCGTGCGAGGGCGGTCCGCCCTGGCGTCGGCGGCCGCGCGTCGCCGGGCGGACGCGCTGATGGCGGGCGCCTACGGGCTGGGGAGCGATGTCGAACCCGTACCGGTACGTGAGCCGACAGCGGCACCGGTATCTGCATCCCCATCCACATCCGCATCCACATCCGCATCCACATCCGCATCCGCATCCACATCCGCATCCGCATCCGCATCCGCATCCGCATCCGCGCCCGAGACCGTGGGGGCGGTGCCCGGCGATACGTCGAGAGCGCGGCGTCTCGTGTCGGCCGTCCGGGAGCGGCTGCCGTTGTGGGTGCGGCTCCGGTGTGGGATGGCGCCGCGCACGCCTGTGGTGCTCGGGCTGGTGCTGCTCGCCGCGGTGGCCGTCGCCACGGTGCACTTCTGGTCCGTACGCCCCCAGGCCGTGCGCGCGCCGGAACCGGTCGCGGACGAAGCGGCGGCGCCCGCGTTGCCACCGGATCCGTTACGTTCCGGCGCCTCGGACCCGGTGCCCCGTCCGGCCGCCGGGGAGCCGCCGGTCGCGGACGGGACCGGAAACGGGAGCGGGACCGGAAACGAGCAGATCGTCGTGGATGTGAGCGGCAAGGTGCACCGGCCGGGGGTCCGTCGGCTGCCGGCGGGAGCACGGGTGGCGGATGCGCTCGAAGCCGCGGGCGGTGTGCGGGCCGGCACGGATCTGACCGGGCTCAATCGGGCGCGGGTTCTCGTGGACGGCGAGCAGGTCGCCGTGGGTCTTCCGCCCGGTCCTCCGGTCGCCGGGGCGACCGGAGGCGGCGGGGTCGGAGCCGGACCGGCCGGCCCGGCGGGTGGGGCTGGGCCCTCGGCGCCGCTGAGCCTGAACACGGCGACCGCGGAGCAGCTCGAAACCCTGCCGGGGGTCGGGCCGGTGCTCGCCCAGCACATGATCGACTACCGCACGGAGAACAACGGATTCCGGTCCGTCGACGAGCTCCGCCAGGTCAACGGGATCGGCGACCGCCGCTTCGCCGACCTCCAGCCGCTCGTACGGCCATGAGTAGCCGTGAGGCCCGGCTCGCCCCCCGGGGCGCGGACCGGGACGGCACCGGGGGCGTGGGCGCGGACCGGGACGGTACCGGGGGCGTGGCGGCGGCGGGCGCGGTGGGGGAGGGGGCACGACGGGAGGGGCCCACGGATCTGCGGCTCGTTCCACCCGCCCTGGCGGTCTGGGCCGCTGCGGCCTCGGCACTGGGCCTTCCGGGGCGGTGGGTGGCCGCGGTGGCCGTCGCCTGTCTGGTTCCGGCGCTCGTTCTGCTGGTGGCGGCCTCGCGCGCCTCTCCGGGGAGGGCCGCCGGACGGTCCCGGGCCGTCGCCGCCGGGGGAGCCGTGCTGCTCTGCGCGGCGGCGGGCACGGTCGTGGCCGGGCTCCACGGGGCCGACGTTCGGCGCGGTCCCGTCCCCGGGCTGGCCCGGGAGTATGCGCGGATCGACGCCGAGGTCCGGGTGACTTCGGATCCCCGGGCGGCCCGCCCGGCGGTACGGGGCAGCCACAGCGCTCCGCCCCTTCTCCTGATCGACGCCGAGGTCACGGAGGTGGGGACGGACGGCCCGAGCACCCGGGTCCGTACGCCCGTGCTGCTCATGGTCGGGTCGGGCGACCACCGGGCGGACTGGCAGAAGCTGCTGCCGTCCACCCGGCTCCGGCTCAGCGGCCGGCTCTCGCCTCCGGCACACGAGGGCGAACGCCTGGCGGCGGTCCTGCGGGTGGACGACGCGGGGGAGCCCCGGATCACCGGGCCCCCGACCTGGATCCAGCGCGTGGCGGGGGACCTGCGCGCCGGGTTGCGGGAGGCGACGGACGAGCTGGACGCGGACGCGCGTGCGCTGTTGCCGGGGCTGGTGGTCGGCGACACCTCCAGGGTGCCGCCCGACCTCCACGACGCCTTCAAGGCGACCGACCTTACGCACTTGTTGAGCGTTTCCGGAGCAAATCTCTCGATTCTGCTCTTTCTCCTCGTCGGGCCGCCGGGGGCGGCGTCGAGCGCGGAACGGCGCGGTCTCGCACCCCTGTTGGGGCTCTCCCTGCGAGGCACCGCGTTGATCGGCGGGGCGCTGACCCTCGCCTTCATCATCGTGTGCCGCCCGGAACCGAGCGTGCTCCGCGCGGCGGCCTGCGGTCTCATCACCCTCCTCGCGATCGGGACGGGCCGCCGGAGATCGCTGATCCCCGCCCTGGCGGCCGCTGTGGTCCTCCTGGTGCTCCTCGACCCCTGGCTCGCCCGGAGCTACGGCTTCCTGCTGTCGGTCCTGGCCACCGGTGCGCTGCTGACCCTCGCTCCGCGGTGGAGCGCCGCCCTGCGGGCGCGGCGGGTGCCGGGCAGGCTCGCCGAGGTGCTGGCCGCGGCGGCGGCCGCGCAGGCCGTGTGCGCACCCGTGGTGGTGGTCCTGGCCTCGCGGGTCAGCCTGGTGGCGGTCCCGTGCAATCTGCTGGCGGAGTTCGCGGTGGCACCGGCGACGGTGCTCGGGTTCGCGGCCCTCGCCGTCGCCCCGGTCGCTCCGCCGGCGGCCGAGCTGCTGGCCGGGATCGCGGGCTGGCCGGTCGGGTGGATCGCCACGGTCGCCCGCACGGGGGCGGGTCTTCCCGGGGCGGAGGCGCAGTGGCCCGGAGGGTGGTCCGGTGCGGCGCTGCTGGCCGCCCTCACCGTTCTGGCGGTGCTCCTGGCTCCGAGGCTGGCATGTCGCCCCTGGATCTGTGCGGCCACCGGGCTGCTTCTGGTGCTGGCGGTGCTGCGGCCGGTTCCGCTGACCCGGATCATGACCGGGTGGCCGCCGCCCGGCTGGGCGTTCGCGCTCTGCGATGTGGGGCAGGGCGATGCGATGGTCCTCGCGGCGGGGGAGGGCACGGGGGTGGTCGTCGACGCCGGACCCGACCCCCGTGCGGTCGACCGGTGTCTGCGCGATCTCGCGGTGACCCGTGTCCCGCTCGTGGTCCTCACCCACTTCCACGCCGACCATGTGCGCGGGCTGCCGGGTGTGCTCCGAGGCAGGGCGGTGGGCGCGATCCAGACGACGAGCCTCGAAGAGCCGCCCGAGCAGGCCGCGTTCGTGCGGCGGACGGCGGCCGAGGCGCGGGTTCCGACGGTGCGGGCCGCGGCCGGTGAGCACCGCCGGTCGGGCCCGGTCGACTGGCGGGTCCTCTGGCCCCGCCCGGGGCCCGGGGGATCGGGAACGGCGGGGCGGGAGCCGAACGACTCCAGCGTCACCCTGCGCGTACGGGCGGCCGGAGGTCTGACGCTGCTGCTCCTCGGGGACCTCGAACCCCTGGCCCAGCGGGAGTTGCTGCGCGGGCGGGAGGCGTCGGGCCCGGTGGACGTCCTCAAGGTGGCCCACCACGGCTCGCCCTTCCAGGACGTCGGGCTGCTCCACAGCGTACGGCCGAGGCTGGCGCTCATCTCCTGCGGCGCGGACAACCCGTACGGCCACCCCTCGCCCCGCACGGTGGACGCCCTCGCGGCGGCAGGGGCCCGGGTTCTGCGCACCGACACCGACGGCCCGATCGCGGTGACGGGCGCGGGGAAGGAGCTGCGGGCGGTGGGCCGGTCATGACGCCGCGGCAACCGGGCCCGCCGCCCGCCGGTCTCCCCTCCCCGCGCCCGGCTCTGTTCCCCTCTCCGCGCCCGGTTCCGTTCCCCCCGCTCCCGGGGCCGGGGCGTGGGGTCAGGTCAGCCAGGTGCCGGAGAGCATCAGGTCGCGGTCGGCGAGTTCGTTCTCCTCGCGCCAGGCGCGCACGGTGTGGGGGGTGATGCGCAGGAACACATAGCGGGGGCCGCGCGGACTCCATCCCCGGAGCTTGGCGGCGAAGGCATCCCTCGTCACGGTGGGAAGGTCCGCTGCCTCCACGAGCCTCGCCCCGCCCTCGACCAGCACCACGTCGCGGGTGTGGCCCACGGTGACCCGGATCTGCCCGTCGGGAGTCACGTTGACGGCCGTCGGGTTGGTTCGCCGGGTGGCCATCACCAGCGTGCCGGTGTCGTCCTCCCAGAGAAACGACAGCGGCACCAGGGTGGGGACGCCGTCCGGGGACGCCGTCCCCACCCACGCGTCTTCGTCCTGCCGCAGACGGTCCAGGACGTCCTGCTTGCGCTGGCCCCTGCTGCGCGGGGGCGGGGGATCGTACTCAGTCATGATCGACACGCTAGAGGCCGACCACCGTGCCGCGCCTCAGCCAAGAGGCTTGGGGCCGAAGTCCTAGGACCAGTGGTCCCCGCAGGGGACCGGTGGTTCCCGGTGGTTTTCGCACAACCATTCGAGATGGGTGTGTGTCTTACCTGTAGCGCTCGGCGAGGTTCCGGAGTTCCGGCTCCTCGTCGCCGTCTGCCAGGTCTTTCCGGCCACCGCATCGATAGAGAAGAGTCCATGCGCCATCCGTACCGCTCCGCCCCCGTCCTCGCCGCCGCCCTTGTGGCCGGTCTGTTCGCCGCGCCCCCTGCTCACGCTGCGCCCAACGCGCCTGCGGCCCCTCTCCGTGGGCAGAGCGACGTGAACGGCGACGGCTACGGTGACCTGGTCACCGCCTCCGAAGCCGCCGTGTCAGGCGTTCCCAGGGCTGGTGCGATCGTCGTCAACACCGGTTCGTCGGCCGGAGTCTCGGCAGGCCGGACGCAGATCGTCACGCAGGGTTCGCCCGGTGTTCCCGGCGCGCTGGAGGAGAACGACGAGTTCGGCTCGGCGCTGGCCACGGGAGACCTGGACGGTGACGGCTACACCGACATCGTCGCCGGCACGCCGGACGAGAAGGTCGGCAGCGACGTGGCGGGCGGTGCCGTCACGGTCCTGTGGGGTTCGAAATCCGGCATCGTCGGAGGCACCGACGTCCCTGACCCGGCTCCCACCCAGCACGACCGCTTCGGCGACCGACTCGTCGTCGGTGACTTCGACGGCGACGGAAACCCCGAGCTCGCCGTCGGCACCAGCGGCAACGACGTGTGGATCTTCGGAGCCATCGCCAGGGGCGGCGCCGAGGAGCGCCGCCGGCTGACGACCACGATCGCTCCCGACAGCTCGGACTACTACCGCGCCCTGGCGGCCGGTGACTTCGACGGCGACGGCAGGGACGATCTCGTCGTGGGGGGCCGTTACGACAGGGACGGCAGCTACGGCGGCGCGTCGCTCGTCTACGACGGGGCGCTCGGCGACCCCGAGGTCCTGCCGGACGATGCGCACGCGGCTGCCACGGGTGACTTCGACGCCGACGGTCGGGACGACCTGATCGTCGGGTCTCCCGACGACAACGCGGTCACCGCCTACGCGGGCGCCGCGGCGGGGCTCAGCATCTCCGGGCGCAGGACGCTCACTCAGGACAGTCCCGGCGTTCCCGGAGCCACCGAGCCCGGGGACACGTTCGGTGAGGCGGTGGCCGTGGGCGACATCAATGGTGACGGCTTCGCCGACGCGGCTGTCGGCGTCGAGTTCGAGACCATCGGCTCGGTTCCCAACGCCGGTGGAGTCGTCGTCCTGCGCGGTTCGGTCGACGGACTCACCGGCGTCGGTTCCCAGGCCGTGCACCAGGGCACCGCAGGCGTGCCGGGCGCGAACGAGCCGTACGACCGGTTCGGCGCTGCCGTACGCCTGACCGACACCAACGGTGACGCCCGCGCCGACCTGGCCGTCGGGGCCCCGATGGAGGACACGAGCAACGGCGCCCTGTGGAACCTGGGCGGTTCCGCCGGCGGCGTGGGCACCTCGTACGCGATCGCCTTCTCGGCGGCGGACGTCGGGCTGTCCAAGGCCCCGTGGACGTACTTCGGCCGGTCGATGCCGGTCGGTGGCGGGGCCTGAGACGGCGGGGCAGGGTCTCCCGGCGGCGTTGAGGCGCCGGGAGGCTCTGCTCCATCGCGCCGGCCTCGCCTCGGCGACGGACGGGCGAGGGCGGGCCGTGCCAGGCCGGGCCCTCACCGCCGACCCGAGAAGCTCCACACGTTCAATGCCGGATTGGCGCATAACTGCACAAGGTTCTCCGACCTACTCGGTTTGCCTCGAACGCCTCAACAGTGATCGAATGCATGATCGTCGGCGGGCCGCTGATCAGACGGTGACGTCCACCTGTCAGGGGGCCCGAGGTGCGAAGCGCCCGTGGGGGTACGTCAGAGATGTTCGGCCGTTGGCTGGGAAACAGAGGCCAGGCGGGTGGGCGCGGTGGGGCCCTCGCCGGATTCCGGATGCCCCGTACCGCGGGCGTGCTCAGCTGCCGGGTGCTGGACCCGGTCAACGAACCGGTCCAGCAGGCCGAGTTCGTGGTGACCGACAGTACGGGCCGCAAGGTGACCGCCGGCGAGACGGACCCCTTCGGCAGTCTGCTCGCCACGGTCCCGGCCGGCGACTACCGGCTTGCGGTCACGGCCGAGGGCTTCACCCCGTTCCACGGGGCGGCGACGGTGAGCGAAGGGGCGCACGCCACTCTGGGCGACGTGACCCTCCAGGTGGCGCAGCCCCCGCAGCTGCCCGACCCCGGCGACTGGGACATCGAGCCGAACCACTCGCAGATCGGCTTCACCGCCCGGCACATCGGGCTGGCCCGCATCCACGGCAGGTTCAACAACTTCGCCGGGGCCGTCCGGATCGCCGACCGCATGGAGGACTCCGCCATGCACGTGATCATCGACGCGGCGTCGATCGACACCAACGTCCAGATGCGCGACGACCACCTGCGCTCCGGCGACTTCCTCGACGTCGGCCGCTACCCGACGCTGGAGTTCTACAGCGAGCGCTTCGTCCACCGGGGCGGCAGCCGCTGGGGTGTCACCGGTGCGCTGACCCTGCACGGCGTCAGCCGTACCGTGACGCTGGACACGCAGTACCTCGGTCTCGGCAACGGCCTGGAGGGCGAGACGCGCGCCGCCTGCCGGGCCACCACCGAACTGCACCGCGAGGACTTCACGCTCACCTGGCAGACCATGCTGGCGCGCGGGATCGCCGTGGTGGGGCCCAGCATCGTCATCGATCTGGACATCCAGATCGTTCCCAAGGGCTGAGCGGGCCGGGCGGGCGGGGCGTCGGACCGGTTACGGCTTCTCCAGCCAGCCTTCGTACGCGGCGGCGAACTCGTCGAGCGCGGCCGGGTCCAGGCGTCCGGCCGCGTCCTCCACGACCACCAGCCATTGGGCGTCCTCGGCGTCGTCCTCGCCGGCCAGGGCGTCCCGTACGAGCTGGGGTTCCTCGGCGACCCCGAAGCGGTCCGCCAGCTCTCCGGCCACCTCCTCGGCGGCGTCGCGGTCGGGCAGCACCAGTACATGTCTCACATCGCTCACCCGGACATTCTCCGGTACGGGTATCTGTGCCCCACACCCTGGGGCGGCGGGGGATCCGGGCTGTCAGTGGGCCATGGGATGCTGGATCGCGATGGCCACCAGGAAGAATTCCACCGACGATCCGCTCGCCCCCCTCACCCTCGCCGTGGGCCAGGAGGATCTCCTCCTGGACCGTGCGGTGCAGCAGGTGGTGGCGGCCGCGCGGGCTGCCGACGCCGACACGGACGTACGTGATCTGGCGTCCGACCAGTTGCAGCCCGGCACGCTCGCCGAGCTCACCAGCCCCTCGCTCTTCGCCGAGCGCAAGGTCGTGATCGTTCGCAACGCGCAGGACCTCTCGGCCGACACGGTCAAGGACGTCAAGGCGTATCTCGGCGCCCCGGTCGAGGAGATCACGCTCGTCCTGCTGCACGCGGGCGGAGCCAAGGGGAAGGGGCTGCTGGACGCGGCCCGCAAGGCCGGGGCCCGGGAGGTCGCCTGCCCGAAGACCACCAAGCCGGCCGAGCGGCTCTCGTTCGTACGGTCGGAGTTCCGGACCCATGGGCGGTCCGCGACGCCGGAGGCGTGCCAGGCGCTGGTCGACTCCATCGGCAGCGATCTGCGGGAGCTCGCGAGTGCGGTGTCCCAGCTGATCGCGGACGTCGAGGGCACGATCGACGAGGCGGTCGTCGGGCGCTACTACACGGGGCGGGCGGAGGCGTCGTCGTTCACCGTCGCCGACCGGGCGGTCGAGGGGCGGGCGGCGGAGGCGCTGGAGGCGCTGCGGTGGTCGTTGTCGACCGGGGTACCGCCCGTCCTGATCACCAGTGCGCTGGCGCAGGGGGTGCGGGCGATCGGGAAGCTGTCCTCTGCGAGGGGCGGGCGGCCGGCTGATCTTGCCCGGGAGCTGGGGATGCCGCCGTGGAAGATCGACCGGGTGCGGCAGCAGATGCGGGGGTGGACGCCGGACGGGGTCGCGGTGGCGCTACGGGCCGTGGCTGCGGCGGACGCGGGGGTGAAGGGTGGGGGGGACGATCCGGAGTACGCCCTGGAGAAGGCCGTCGTCGTTGTTGCGCAGGCCGCGCGGGCGGGGCGGTAGCCCTTCGGGGGTGCCGTGGTGGTGCGGGGGCCTGTGGTGACTTGTTCCGTCCTCAAGCGCCGGACGGGCTGATGGTGCCCCGCACGAGCTGGGTGTGTGCCGGACGGGCTGGGTGCGCGCCGGACGGGCTGGGGTGGATCCATACGCGCGGAAGCCCCGGAGCGCTGATCTGGGGAGATCGGCGTCCGGGGCTTCCGGGTCACACTCTTGGTGCGCCGCACCCGCGTGGCGAACGCAGGTTCGGTGTGCGGCGCGGGGTGCCGGTCAGGGGCGGGAGAGAGGGCCCGCTGGTCCGTTCCGGCGCATCACATCAGTGAGCTTCGGGAAGAAGCTCAGGCCTGCAGGGAGGCAACCTTGGACGCCAGCGCCGACTTCTTGTTGGCGGCGGCGTTCTTGTGGATGACACCCTTCGAGACAGCCTTGTCGAGCTGACGGGAGGCGTCGCGGACGGCCGTGGTGGCCTTCTCGACGTCACCGGCAGCGGCGGCCTCGCGGGCCTTGCGGATCGCGGTCTTGAGCGACGACTTGACGGCCTTGTTGCGCAGGCGCGCCTTCTCGTTGGTCTTGTTCCGCTTGATCTGGGACTTGATGTTCGCCACGAAAGAGCCTTTTCAGGTTCGTTGGATCTTCTAGGTGAGCCACGCCGCTCGTGAGAGCCACGAGGCACAGCTGTCCACGGTAGCAGTCACCCTCCGACCGGCCCAAACCGGTCGCTGCCCCGCAGGCGTGGGACGATGGAGCCTACGTATCGATCCGACCGACGATCCGACCGACCCGACATCGACCCGAGACACGGCGTTCGGCGTCTCAAGAATCAGGACCCTGCGTGCCCGCGACTCCTTCCAACGTGCCCGAGCCGAGCCGTACCGACCCGGCGCTGATCCGCAATTTCTGCATCATCGCGCACATCGACCACGGCAAGTCGACCCTTGCCGACCGGATGCTTCAGCTGACCGGAGTGGTCGACCAGCGGCAGATGCGTGCTCAGTACCTCGACCGGATGGACATCGAGCGCGAGCGCGGCATCACCATCAAGTCCCAGGCGGTCCGGCTGCCCTGGGCGCCCAACACGGGTGAGGACACGGGCACCACCCACGTCCTCAACATGATCGACACCCCGGGCCACGTGGACTTCACCTACGAGGTCTCCCGTTCGCTCGCCGCCTGCGAGGGCACGGTCCTGCTGGTCGACGCCGCGCAGGGCATCGAGGCCCAGACGCTGGCCAACCTCTATCTCGCGATGGAGAACGACCTCACCATCGTCCCGGTGCTCAACAAGATCGACCTCCCCGCCGCCCAGCCGGAGAAGTTCTCCGAGGAGCTGGCCAACCTCATCGGCTGCCAGCCCGAGGACGTGCTCAAGGTCTCCGCCAAGACCGGCGTCGGCGTGGACGCGCTGCTCGACCGGGTCGTGCGGGACGTGCCGGCCCCGGTCGGCGTCGCGGACGCCCCCGCCCGCGCGATGATCTTCGACTCGGTCTACGACTCGTACCGCGGGGTCGTCACCTACGTCCGTGTCGTCGACGGTCAGCTCAACAAGCGCGAGCGCATCCGAATGATGTCGACCGGCGCCACCCACGAGCTCCTGGAGATCGGGGTGTCCTCCCCGGAGATGACCCCGGCCGACGGCATCGGCGTGGGCGAGGTCGGCTACATCATCACCGGTGTGAAGGACGTCCGGCAGTCCAAGGTCGGTGACACGATCACCTCCCTGCAGAACGGGGCCACCGAGGCGCTCGGCGGGTACAAGGACCCGAAGCCGATGGTGTTCTCGGGGCTCTACCCGCTGGACGGCTCGGACTACCCGGACCTGCGCGAGGCGCTGGACAAGCTCCAGCTCAACGACGCCGCCCTGGTCTACGAGCCGGAGACCTCCGCCGCGCTCGGCTTCGGCTTCCGCGTCGGCTTCCTCGGCCTGCTCCACCTGGACGTGGTCCGCGAGCGGCTGGAGCGCGAGTTCGGGCTCGACCTGATCGCCACCGCCCCCAACGTGGTCTACCGCGTCGAGATGGAGGACGGCACCGAGCACGTCGTCACCAACCCGAGCGAGTTCCCCGAGGGCAAGATCGACAAGGTGCACGAGCCGGTCGTCCGCGCCACGGTGCTGGCGCCGAGCGAGTTCATCGGCGCGATCATGGAGCTGTGCCAGGGCCGGCGCGGCACCCTGCTCGGCATGGACTACCTCTCCGAGGACCGGGTCGAGATCCGCTACACCCTGCCGCTCGCGGAGATCGTCTTCGACTTCTTCGACCAGCTGAAGTCCAAGACCCGGGGTTACGCCTCCCTCGACTACGAGCCCACCGGCGAGCAGACGGCCAACCTCGTCAAGGTCGACATCCTGCTGCACGGCGACAAGGTGGACGCGTTCTCCGCGGTCACGCACAAGGACAAGGCGTACGCGTACGGCGTCCGGCTCGTCGCCAAGCTCCAGAAGCTGATCCCCCGGCAGAACTTCGAGGTGCCGATCCAGGCCGCCATCGGCGCCCGGGTCATCGCCCGTGAGACCGTCCGCGCCATCCGCAAGGACGTCCTCGCCAAGTGCTACGGCGGTGACATCTCCCGTAAGCGGAAGCTGCTGGAGAAGCAGAAGGAGGGCAAGAAGCGGATGAAGATGGTCGGCAACGTGGAGGTTCCGCAGGACGCCTTCATCTCGGTGCTGTCGACCGACGAGTCCGCGGGGGAGAGCAAGGGGAAGAAGTAGCCCCTGTCCCGCCGGCTCCCGGCGACGATCGGCCGAAGGGCCCTCACACCGCAGTAACGTGCGGTGCGAGGGCCCTTTCGTTATGAAAGCGGCGGCCCGTTGCCTCTTACGTGGCGGACGAGTGCGCTCTACTCTGATCACGCATCGTTGGTTACTCGCCAGTTAAACAAGCCGAACAAGCAGGTTGCGCAGCAGGACAGCAGCAGTAGTCGCAGTATCAAAGAAGCCGGTCGTAGCAATGCCGCAGGCCCGGAGGATGTCGTGAGCGACACACAGACCTTGATCGATAACCGGCCGCCCTCCGTGGCGTCCCTTTTCATCGACCGCGTGGCGGCGACCCCGGACGGGGAGGCGTACCGCTATCCGGTGCCGTCGGCCTCGGGCCAGGGGCCCGACGACTGGAAGTCGCTGAGCTGGGGCCAGGCCTCGGAGCGGGTCTACGCGATCGCCGCCGGGCTGATCGCACTCGGCGTGCAGCCGGAGGAGCGGGTCGCGCTCTCCTCGGCCACCCGGGTGGAGTGGATCCTCATCGACCTCGGGGTGATGTGCGCGGGCGCCGCGACCACCACGATCTACCCCTCCACGAACGCCGAGGAGTCCGCCTTCATCCTGGCCGACTCCGAGAGCCGGATCCTCATCGCGGAGGACGCCGAGCAGCTGGCCAAGGCCCGGGAGACCCGCGCCGACCTGCCGGACCTCGCCCATGTCGTGGTCATCGACCCGGCCGGCGTCGAGCCCGCCGAGGGCGACCCGGATGGCTGGATCATCACCCTGGCCGACCTGGAGGCCCGGGGCAACGAGCTGCTCGCCAAGACCCCGGACGCGGTCACCGAGCGGGTCGCCGCCATCACCGCCGACCAGCTGGCCACCCTGATCTACACCTCGGGCACCACCGGCCGTCCCAAGGGCGTACGGCTGCCGCACGACAACTGGTCGTACATGGCCAAGGCCACCGTGGCGACCGGGCTGATCACCGCCGAGGACGTGCAGTACCTCTGGCTGCCGCTCGCCCACGTCTTCGGCAAGGTCCTCACCTCGGGCCAGATCGAGGTCGGCCACGTCACCGCGATCGACGGCCGCATCGACAAGATCATCGAGAATCTGCCGGTCGTCCAGCCGACGTACATGGCCGCCGTGCCCCGCATCTTCGAGAAGGTCTACAACGGGGTCGCCTCCAAGGCCCGTGCGGGCGGCGGCGCCAAGTACAAGATCTTCCAGTGGGCGGCCGGGGTGGGCCGCGAGTACGCCAGGGTCTCCCAGGACAACTTCCGGCGCACCGGCAAGGCCTCCGTGCCCTTCGCGCTCGGCGCCAAGCACAAGGTCGCCGACACGCTGGTCTTCTCCAAGATCCGCGACGCCTTCGGCGGCCGGCTGCGCGCCTGTATCTCCGGCTCCGCCGCCCTCGCGCCGGACATCGGCTTCTTCTTCGCGGGCGCCGGCGTCCACATCCTGGAGGGCTACGGCCTCACCGAGAGCAGCGCCGCCTCGTTCGTCAACCCGGGCGAGGCCTACCGCACCGGCACGGTCGGCAAGCCGCTCCCCGGTACGGAGGTGCGCATCGCGGACGACGGCGAGATCCTGCTGCGCGGCCCCGGCATCATGCAGGGCTACCACAAGCTGCCCGACAAGACCGAAGAGGTCCTGGAGTCGGACGGCTGGTTCCACACCGGGGACATCGGCGAGCTGTCGGCCGACGGCTACCTGCGCATCACCGACCGCAAGAAGGACCTGATCAAGACGTCGGGCGGCAAGTACGTCGCCCCGGCGGAGGTCGAGGGGCAGTTCAAGGCGGTCTGCCCGTTCGTCTCCAACATCCTGGTGCACGGCGCGGACCGTAACTTCTGCACCGCGCTCATCGCCCTCGACGGCCCCACCATCCTGAACTGGGCCGCCGAGAACGGTCTGGAGGGCAAGGAGTACGCGGAGGTCGTCGCCGCCCCGCAGACCGTCGAGCTGATCGACGGGTACGTACAGCGCCTCAACGAGGGGCTCCAGCGCTGGCAGACCATCAAGAAGTTCCGTCTGCTGCCGCGTGACCTGGACGTCGAGCACGGCGAGCTGACCCCCAGCCTCAAGCTGAAGCGGCCGGTCGTCGAGCGGGAGTACCGGGGGCTCATCGACGAGATGTACGCGGGCTCGCGCGAGGCCTGACGTACGCACACTCGCGCGAGGCCCAGCGGCTGCTCGCGCGAACCCGTCCGGGGGCTCGGCCCCGGACGGGCACGGGCGGGGAGTACGGACCTTCACGGGCCCGGACTCCCTGCCCGCTGTTTTCAGCCGCGCCGGTTCCGCAGGACCCCGGCGAGCAGCACCACCAGCACTCCGGCGGCGGGGATCACCAGCAGGCCGGTGCGCAGGCCGGCCGCGTCGGCGACCTGGCCGACGACCGGCGGCGACAGCAGAAAGCCCAGGCGCATGAGCCAGGAGACGATCGTCAGACCCGATCCGGGCTTGAGGCCGGGCAGCGCGTCGGCCTCGTGCATCGCCGCGGGCACCAGGGTCGCCACCCCGAATCCGGCCAGGGCGAAGCCCAGAACGGTTCCGGGCAGGGTGGGAACCGCCAGGGCAAGACCCATGCCGACCGCGGTGATCAGGCCGCCGGCCCGGGCCACGGCACGCTGCCCGAAGCGGTCGACGAGGCGGTCCCCGAAGATGCGCCCGATGAACTGGGCGCCCACCAGCGCGATGAAGCCCCAGGCGGCGAGCGCCGCGGAGGCGTGCAGCGCGTCGCTCAGGTAGAGGGCGGCCCAGGAGTTCCCCGCGTCCTCGACGAGCGTGCCGGCCGTGGCGATCAGAACGAGGGCCGCCAGCACGAACCCGACGCGCGAGGCACCGCTCGCCCCCTTCGTGTCGAGCCGCTCCGGGCCGGTCTCCTCCGGTTCGTTGTCCGGGCCGGGGAGGCAGAAGCGCAGCGCGGCCGCGGCGGCGACGACGAGGACGGCGGCCGAGACGGCGAGGTGGACGCCGAGCGAAAGGCCCAGCGACATCGCTCCTGCCGCCATCAGCCCTCCGGTGACGGCGCCGATGGACCAGATCGCGTGGAAGGAGTTGAGGATGGACCGCCCGTAGAGCCGCTGCACCCGGAGGCCGTGCGCGTTCTGGGCGACGTCCGTGAGCGCGTCCATGGCTCCGGCCAGGAACAGGGCGGCCGCGAACAGCGCCACCGACGGGGCCAGACCGGCGGCCAGGATGCCCGCGCCCGTCAGCAGGGTTCCGAGGACCGCGACCTGCGCCGAGCCCATGCGGCGGATGAGCACCCCTGCCGCGAGGCCGGCGGTGATGGCCCCCGCCGGGAACGCGGCGACCGCAAGACCGTAGGCGCCGTTGCCGATCGCCAGATCCTCCTTGATCTGCGGATACCTCGGCAGCAGGTTGGCGAACAGGGCCCCGTTCGTGAAGAACAGAACGGCTACGGCGACCCGCGCGTGGCGCGCGGCGGGGAGGGGCCGTGTCTCGATGTCGACGGTCATGCGGACGACCCTAACCCCCGAGCGTACGGACGTACACTCTTCGCGGCATGCATTCCGACCGAGTGGTAGGTGTTGTGTGGCGAGGGTGTCGTCGGCGGTCTCGCCGGGGCCGTCCGTCACGTACGGTCGGTCCGTGATGATCACATCGGGTACCCCGCGGACCCTCGGCGTCCCCGCCCCCGAGGCGCGGCTGCGTTTCGACACGGAAGGGCAGGAAGTCGGCGGCGGCCCCCGCCGACGACTGCTCCTGGTCGACGACGAGCCTGCCTTTGAACTCAGCTTCTACTGCGGAACATGCCCGTTGCTGTTCCGCAGGCTCACGGGTGCGACGGAGAGGCTGTCCCTGGAGAGCCTGCAAGAACGGCTCACCGGGCCGCTGGGCGATCTGGACGACGGCGGTGTGATCGACGCGTTCGGAGCGCTGCTGCCGCAAGGCGAGTACCGTCCCCTGCTCCTGGAAGTGGAACCCCGGCTGGTCGTTCCCGGCAAGGAAGGCGACTACTTCAGCGGGGAGCAGGTCGCGACGTGGGGAGTCGATCAGTTCTGGGGTCTTCCGGAGTACCCCCGCACCCCGTACTACCGGACCTTCGAGACCGCCGTCGACGCGGACGCCCATCTCTACGAGTTCGTCGTGCCCATGGTCCCCCCGAACTGGAACGAGAGGGAGCGCGTCGAGGAGTACGTCGCGCTCATGGAGCGGGAAACGGTCCCGACAGCGGTGGCGATGTCCACGCTGGACGTGTGCCTGCCCGCTGTCGACCGAGGAGACGACTACTTCGCGCACTGGGGCCTGACCCACTTCCTCCTCGACGGTCACCACAAACTGGAAGCGGCCGCGATGGCCGGGCGGCCGGTGCGGATCCTCTCGCTCCTGGCCCTCGGTGAAGGCCTGGCCGAAGCGCAGGCCTGCGCTCGGCTGCCCGCCCTGCGAGCCCGCCCCCGCTCGGCCCGGGCGAGCGCGACCTGAACCGGCTCCGCCCGATCGGGGCATCTGCTCCCGCCCCGGCGCCGACCAGGGGGCCGCTACCCACCGTATGCGCGCCCGGTTAGGCTGGCCTTGCCTGGTGTGGTACCCGGCGGACGGAACAGGCAGAGGCGGGGCGCAGGTGAGAGACGGTGACCGGGCTCGTGCCCGGCGTGCGCCCGGCCGGACGGGAACGCTCGTGCGGGCGACGCTCGTGCGGATGACGGGGGGCGCGGGTTTCGCGTCGGCGCCCGGGGTGAGGCGTCGTGGATAAGATCGCGCTCGCGGCCGGAGCCCTGTACGTCATCGTCCTGCTGCGCGCCGGAGGGACGTTCGCCGTCGGATGGCTCGCCGGAGCCGGCGCCCGGCGCAGCAGGTTCGCCGCGCGGACCTCCTCGGCGAAGTTCCGGCGCGCCGAGCGGGCGATCCAGCGGTGGGGCGCGCCGGTGGTGGCCGTCTCCTTCCTGACGGTCGGGTTCCAGACCGCCGCCAACTTCCTCGCGGGCAGCATGCGCATGCCCCTGTCGCGCTACCTCCCCGCCCTGTTCGTGGGCGGAGCCGCCTGGGCGCTCATCTACGCGACGGCGGGCCTCGGCATCCTCAAGGGGCTGGGGCGGCTCTTCGCCGAGCAGACTGCCTTCGGGGTGGCCGGCGTGGTCGCCATCCTGCTCGCGGCGGGCGGGGTGGTCGTGTACCGCAGACGACGGGCGGCGGCGGTCCCGTCCTCCGTCGGCGACCAAGCGCGGTAGCCGGCCCGGACACCTTCGACGTCCGGGGCCGCCTGAGCCGCCTAACCTGACGGCATGACGGCGATCTACGTACTGGACGGGCGACGCATCCGTACGCTCGAAGACTTCTGGCTGGTCATGGGCGAGGCCGTCAACGGGCCCGGGGGCTATTTCGGCCGGGGCCCCGACAGTTTCGCCGACTGTCTGCGCGGCGGATTCGGCACGCCCGACGACGATGACTTCGCCGTCGAGTGGTACGACCACGCCGAGTCCGCGCGTGCGCTCGGACATGCGGAAACCGCCCGGCAACTGGAGATCCGGCTGAGCCGCTGCCACCCGACGAATCGTCCGGCGGTTGCCGAGGAGCTCGCCGCGGCGCGCGACAAAGAGGGGCCGACCGTCTTCGACTGGCTGGTCGAGATCTTCGAGGACGAAGCCCCCGGCGCCCTGCTGCTCCGCTGAACACCGTCCACCGCTCTCCGTTCGGCGGCACCGGTGACGCCGCGTCCGACGAGTCGTCAATCCGTCCCGCCGTCCCGCACGTTCGAAGCTGCTCGATTTTCTGCTCACTTCCGTAACTCGGTGCTTATGGATGCGGCCGGTCTGTCACTCTGTCGGTGTCGTCCGACCGTAGGAGCCGCACCGTGGCGCCCATTCCCTTGCAGCGGGACACCGTGCAGCGTCCCGGCACCGTCCGTGCCGGTGCCGCGCACGGCCCCCGCCTGGCCAGTCGCACCAGCCTGCCCGGGATACCGCTCGCCCCGTCCGCCGCCCGGCGGTTCGTACGGGCCGCGCTCGCCGAGTGGACCGGGCTCGGGGTGCCCGCCGCGGTGGGCTTCAGCGACCGGCTCGCCGACGACGCCGTGACCGTCACCAACGAGCTGGTCACCAACGCCGTCGTGCACGCCGGGACCACGGTCGACCTGGTCCTGCGGCTGGAGGAGGAAGGCGGCGACGAGCCGTCCGCCGCCCTGGTGCTGGAGGTCACCGACCACCACCCGGCCCGCCCGGTCAGCGGCGACGAGCCGAGTCCCGGGCCGGAACCGGGCGGGGCGGTCGCGGGGGAGCTGCCCGACCCCGCCGAGTACGGCCGGGGCCTCCAGCTCGTCGCCACCCTCGCCGACGCCTGGGGCATCACCTACCGCACCGGCCTCAAGACCGTCTGGGCCCGCCTCCCCGTCGACGACTGGAGCACCCCGGCCACCCCGCCCGACGGCGAGGCCCTCCGGCGCGGGCTGCGCGCCGCCGAGATCCTCGCCCCCGCCGCCCGGCGCACCGAGCGCGACGACGCGGTCTGGGACAGCCGGGGCGCCCCGGCCTTCCTCGCCGAGGCCTCCGACCTGCTCGCCGGGCAGCTCGACGAGGACCTGGTGGCCGCCATAGCGGGCCAGCTGCTGGTGCCCCGGCTCGCCGACTGGTGCGCGATCTGGCTGGAGACCGAGGGCGGGGGACCGGCCGCCGAACCCCGGCTCGCCCGGGTCTGGCACAGCGACGAGACCGGCACCGAGCCCCTGCGCACCGCCCTGGAGAGGGAGCCGCTGCGCCTCCCGGCCGGCGTCGGCTCCGGACCCGTGCCCGTCCCCGTACCCTGGCCCGCCCAGCCGGCCGATCAGCCCGGGGCGGCCGAGGAAGCGCCGCCCCCGCACCCCGGCGGCCGGGACGGGGCCGCGCTCGCGTTCCGGATCACCGCGGGCGGCCGGGCGCTCGGCACCGTCCTCGTCGGCCGCGAGGGCGTCACCCAGGTGCCGGAGACCGTCGCCTCGCTCATCGAGGACTTCGTCCGCCGCCTCGGCCTCGCCGTCGGCGCCGCCCGCGCCTACACCCGGCAGGCCACCATCAGCCGGATCCTCCAGCGCGGCCTGCTCCCCAGCAAGGTCGCGGAGATCCCGGGCGTCACCAGCGCCCTCGTCTACGAACCGAGCGACGACGGCGTGGTCGGCGGTGACTTCTACGACATCTTCCCGTGCCCCGGCGACCGCTGGTGCTTCGTCCTCGGCGACGTCCAGGGCTCCGGCCCCGAGGCCGCCGTCGTCACCGGCCTCGCCCGCCCCTGGCTCCGGCTCCTCTCCCGGGAGGGCTTCGGCGTCGGGGAGGTCCTGGACCGGCTGAACCGCCTCCTCCTCGACGACGCCATGGAGGCCGCCGAGGCCGCCGCCCTGATGGTCGCCGCCGCCGGGGGCCAGCAGCTCCACGACGGCACCCAGTCGCGGTTCCTCTCCCTGCTGTACGGGGAGGTCGTGCCGCTGCCGGACGGCGGGGTCCGCTGCACGGTGGCCAGCGCCGGGCACCCGCTGCCGCTGCTGCTGCGCCCCGACGGCTCCGTACGCCCGGCCGCCGAGCCGCAGGTGCTGCTCGGGGTCGTGGAGGACGTGGCGTACGAGAGCCAGGTCTTCGATCTCGCGCCCGGGGACACCCTGCTCTGCGTCACGGACGGGGTGACCGAGCGGCGGTCGGGCCCGCTGATGTTCGACGACGGGGACGGGCTGGCCCGGGTGCTCGCCGGGTGCGCCGGGCTGCCGGCCGAGGCGACGGCCGAGCGGATCCGGCGAGCGGTCCACGAGTTCGCCGAGCAGCCGCCGGACGACGATGTGGCGCTGCTCGTCCTGCACGCGGACTGAACCACTTCAGGCGCGAGCGACAATGGACGGTATGCCTTCCGTACTGCCCGATGGTGAGCCCGTGCCCGACGACGGGGCGCTGCCCCGCCACGCCCTGGAAGGCGCAGCCGACCGCCCGCTCGGCTTCTACCTGCACGTCCCGTACTGCGCCACCCGCTGCGGCTACTGCGACTTCAACACCTACACCGCCACCGAGCTGCGCGGCTCCGGCGGTGCGCTGGCCTCCCGCGACAACTACGCGGCCCACCTCATCGAGGAGGTCCGCCAGGCCCGCAAGGTCCTCGGCGACGACCCGCGCCCCGTCCGTACGGTCTTCGTCGGCGGCGGCACGCCCACCCTCCTGCCCGCTGCCGATCTCGTACGGATGCTGGCGGCGATCCGGGAGGAGTTCGGGCTCGCCGAGGACGCGGAGATCACCACCGAGGCGAACCCCGAGTCCGTCGACCCGGCCTACCTCGAAGCCCTGCGCGAGGGCGGCTTCAACCGGGTCTCCTTCGGCATGCAGAGCGCCAAGCAGCACGTCCTGAAGATCCTGGACCGCACGCACACCCCCGGCCGCCCCGAGGCCTGCGTCGCCGAGGCGCGGGCGGCGGGCTTCGACCACGTCAACCTCGACCTGATCTACGGCACCCCCGGCGAGTCCGACGACGACTGGCGGGCCACCCTGGACGCCGCGATCGGCGCGGGCCCCGACCACGTATCGGCGTACGCGCTGATCGTCGAGGAGGGCACCCAGCTCGCCCGCCGCATCCGGCGCGGCGAGATCCCGATGACCGACGACGACGCCCACGCCGACCGCTATCTCATCGCGGACGAGGCCTTCGCCGCCGCCGGTTTCGACTGGTACGAGGTCTCCAACTGGGCCACCACCGAGGCCGGCCGCTGCCTCCACAACGAGCTGTACTGGCGCGGCGCCGACTGGTGGGGCGCGGGCCCCGGCGCCCACAGCCACGTCGGCGGCGTGCGCTGGTGGAACGTGAAGCACCCCGGCGCGTACGCCCAGGCGCTCGCCGAGGGCCGCTCGCCCGGCGCGGGCCGCGAGATCCTCGCCGAGGAGGACCGCCGGGTCGAGCGGATCCTCCTGGAGCTGCGGCTGCGCGAGGGCTGCCCGCTGGACCTCCTCAAGCCCGACGGCCTCGCCGCCTCCCGCCGCGCCCTCACCGACGGACTGCTGGAGCCACAGCCGTACGAACAGGGCCGCGCGGTCCTCACCCTGCGCGGGCGGCTCCTCGCCGACGCCGTCGTCCGCGACCTGGTCGACTGAGCCGGACCGGGACGAGGAGCCTCACGGCTTGCAGTCCTTCGCCGTCAGCGGCGGCGCGACCCCGGCCGGCTTGCCGCACACGAGGGTGCGCTCCGCGCTCGGCCCCGGCCGGACCACCTTGACGATGTTGAGACCGTGCACATTGTCCGAGACCGAGGACCGCGCCCGGCTGAACGAGATCGTCCCCGTGGGCATGTTGTTCAGGTCCACCGTGTGCAGCGTCGCCCACGTCTCCGCCGCGCTCCGCCGCTTGTCGCCGCGCGCCGCCGCGTCGTACAGGGCGGCCGTCGCGCTGTACGAGATCACGGTCTGCCCGCTGGCGAACAGGTCGTCCTCGTACGCCGGACGCCCCGAGACCAGCGCGGTGACCTCGCCCTCGGGGTGCAGCCGCCGGAGCGTCCGGTACGCGTCCCCGTAGAAGCCGAGGTTCTTCCCCCGGTCCAGCGGGGCCAGCGAGGAGTGGTAGAGCGTGACGTTGGCCGCGATGGACGTCGAATCGTCGAACGTCCCCTTCGTCAGATCGTCCCCGGTGAACACCGTCATCCGCCGGTCCGAGCACCCGGTGGTCTCCGAAAGCCCCCGCATCAGCGTCGGTACGTCCTCGACCCGCCCCGCGAAGTACAGCGCGTCGGGAACCCGCTCGGCCTGGCAGATGCTGGTCAGCGGGGCGTTCAGGCTCGCCCCGCCCGCCAGGTCGTACGTCACGTCCTTGCCCTGTTCGAAGCCCGCGTCCTGAAGCATCTTGCGGCCCGCGTCCCGCTGCTCGGCGGTGTACCGGTCCAGGTCCCCGTTGCTGTCCTCGCGCGACAGCACGATCGCGTGCGGGCGGTCCAGCCCCTTCGCGATCTGCCGGGCGACCAGGCCGAGCGCATGCGTCTGCTCCTCGTCCGTCGCCGCGAGACCGAAGTAGTTCGGATACTCGCGGGGCAGGTCGCTGCTGGAGTTCGTCGTGTTCACCAACGGCAGCCCGGCCTCCCGGAGCAGCTTCGTCGCCTTCTCGCTCTCCTGGGTGTTGCGACCGAGACCGACCACCCCGACCACTGTCGGATCCCGCCGGGCCACCTCGATGATCTTCTCCACGGCGGTGAGCTGCCGCAGCATGTCCTCGCCGCCGTTGGCGGTCAGCACCCGCAGCTTCACCGACCGGCGCACCGTCTTGTTCACCGCCCGCTGCTGGAGGTAGACCCCGGTCAGCTCCTCCAGCCCCTTGCGGGTCGCCTCCCGGTCGTTGCCCGGGGCGGTGAGCGGACCGGCGTACACGACCGTCACATACGCGTCGCCCGCCTCGATGTCGTCGTTCTCCTCGCGGATCGCCTGCTCGATCCGCTCGAACGTGATGCCCTCGCCCGCCCCGTTCAGCTCCAGGTCGTTGCCCCGCGCGAAGAGCACCTCGGGCGCGGTCGCCACCCCCACGCACTCCCGGTCGTCACCGCCCCCGTCCCAGATCGCGTCCGTGTTGCGGTCGGTCAGCGGCCCGTGGCAGTACGAGTCACGCCAGTGCCCGGCCCACAGGAACGCTCCCAGCAGGCTGCCCACGACGGCCATCGCGATGGTCGCCCGCGACATCACCCACCACGCCCAGGTCCGCCGCACCCGGTGGGTGACGAGCTGGGCGTGCGCGTGCTCATGGGTCAGCTTGGCGGTGGACAGCGGCAGCAGCAGCACCCACGCCAGGGTCGCCGCCGCCACCGGCGACTGCCCCAGACTCAGATCGTCGACCCAGCGCTCGTACCGGGCCCGCGCCCCGGACGAACCGGTCGGCGCCCCCGGACCCGGCCGCTCCGGCGGCAGCGGCGGAGTGTGCCGCATGATCTCGGAGGCCGGCAGCGAGGCGAGCAGCAGCAGCGGATCGACCTCGCTGCGCCGCGACCGTACGTTGTTGATCGCGTTGATCAGCAGGATGCCGCCGTTGTCCTGCGTGGCCCGGGGCAGGAACACCACCGGCGGGACCGTGCGCTTGCTGCGCCGCCAGTCCAGGGAGCGCGAGCGGTAGTTGTGCCGCAGGTCCTCCAGCAGCGCCTGCACCCGCAGCTCCAGATGGAACTGGCGCGCGTGCTCGTCGCCCGCCCCCGCGTCCGCCACCCGCTCCGCGACCGCCGCCGCCCGCGCCCGGATCACCCGCCACGAACCGCTCGGAGAGAACCACGACCAGCCGTCCGACGGGTAGCCGGTGCTGGACGCGGCCAGCGAGGAGGTGGTGGCGAACCAGCGGCTGGCCCGGCGCAGCCACAGCAACGGCGGCGCGGCCCGGCTCGCCAGGCCCACCACGGCGAGCCCGATCAGCGAGAGGGCCGCCACCAGGGCCGTCAGCAGCCAGTCGATCTCCCCGAGCAGCACGCTGAGCAGGGCGATGAACAGCGCCCCCACGAATGTCTCGGGCCGCACCGACTGCCGCAGCGCGTCCCACCGGGTTCTCCCGCGCGGCCGGCCGGACCGCCAGCGCAGCCGGCTCAGCTGCTCCAGAATCCTTTCCTCGCGTATCTCGGAGGTGTTCCCGTCGGACTGCTCCACGACCGTCGCGGTGGCCTGCTCGATCGCCCCGAGCAGCCGGGAGCGCGGAAAGTCGAAGTTCTTGTACTGGGTGTTCTCGCGGGTCTCCCACGGCTTCTCGGAGAGCGTGCGCACCATGTCGAGCGCCGCGTCGTACGGCGCCGCCCCCGCACCGTCCAGCAGCCGCACCGGCACCCTGCGCAACTCGTTGGCCCGGTGCACCTGGTGCACGAGCTGCTCCACCCGCGCGTCGATCTCCGGCCCGGCCCCGGCGTCCGCCGCCTGGGTCACCACGAGCGGCATCACCGGCCGGTTGACCCGGTACCGGTCGATCAGCTGCTGCATCAGGTGGAAGACGGCCGAAGCCGCCTCGTTGTCCGCACTCTCCCGCCAGACCTCGCGCACCATCGCCCGTGCCCTTCCCCCGTGAACCGCGGCCCGTTCTCCCCGTCGACATCCCTCAATAACCGATGGTGCGTGTGGGACGCAGGCATTCATAGAGATCGGTACGTGATCGTCCGGTGCGGGTCGGACTCAGCCCGGGGACATCAGTCCGGAAGGGTGACGAAGTCGATCAATTCCTCCACCCGGCCCAGAAGTTGGGGTTCCAGGTCCTTGTAGCTGCGCACCTTGGACAGAATGTGCTGCCAGGCCGCTCCGGTGTTCTCCGGCCACCCCAGCGCCCGGCACACGCCCGTCTTCCAGTCCTGGCCCCTCGGCACCACCGGCCAGGCGTCGATCCCCACCGAGGACGGCTTCACCGCCTCCCACACGTCGATGTACGGGTGCCCCACCACCAGCACATGGTCCCCGGTCACCTGCGCGGCGATCCGGGACTCCTTCGAGCCGGGCACCAGATGGTCCACCAGCACCCCCAGCCGGGCGTCGGGCCCCGGCGCGAACTCCCCGACGATCGCCGGAAGGTCGTCGACGCCCTCCAGGTACTCCACGACCACGCCCTCGATACGGAGGTCGTCGCCCCACACCCGCTCCACCAGCTCCGCGTCGTGCCGGCCCTCCACATAGATCCGCCCGGCCCGCGCCACCCGGGCCCGCGCGCCGGGCACCGCCACCGAACCGGAGGCCGTACGGGTGGGGCGCACGGGTCCGCCGGGGCCCGGGCACACCAGCGTGACGACCTTGCCCTCCAGCAGGAAGGCGCGCGGCTCCATCGGGAACACCCGGTGCTTGCCGAAGCGGTCCTCCAGGGTCACCGTCGGCCCCTGGGCGGTCTTCTCGCAGCGGATCACCGCCCCGCAGAAGCCGGTGGCGACCTCCTCCACGACCAGATCGGGTTCGGCGGGGACCTCGGGCACGGGGGCGGACCTCTTCCACGGCGGGGTCAGGTCCGGCTGGTAGCTGCGCATGGCATGACGATATTCGCCCCGGCCGGGTCGGGGCGTGCCACGGACCCGGGTGTCACGCCACCGCGAACCGCTCCGCCAACGACTCCCGCTGCGCCCGGACGAACCCGGCGTCCACCACCGCCCCGTGCCCCGGTACGTACAGCGCGTCCTCGCCGCCCAGCGCCAGCAGCCGGTCCAGCGCGGCCGGCCAGCGCGAGGTGATCGCGTCCGAGCCCGCCTGCGGCTCGCCCGACTCCTCGACCAGGTCTCCGCAGAACACCACCGGAGGCTCACCGTCCGAGCCCGGCACCAGCACCACGAGGTCGTGGCCGCTGTGGCCCGGGCCCACGTTCGCCAGCAGCACCTGACGGCCGCCGCCCAGGTCGAGCGTCCAGTCGCCGCACACCTCGTGGTGCGGGGCCACCAGCGTGTCCGCCGACCTGGCCGCCTCGTCCTCCGGCACCCCGTGGCGCACGGCCGACGCGCACAGGCTATCCGCCTCGTCCCGCAGCAGCGCCCCGACGCCCACCGCCCCGTACACCTCGGCCCCGGCGAACGCCGCCGTGCCCAGCACATGATCGAAGTGCGGGTGGCTCAGTGCGATATGCGTCACCCTCCGACCCAGCAGCGCCTCCGCCTGCCGCCGCAGCTCCACGCCCTCGCGCAGGGTCGCGCCCGTGTCGTACAGCAGTACGCCCTCCGGCCCGGTGACCAGCCCGGCGGTGGCGTCCCAGCCCGGGAGGCGGCGCCTGCCGATACCGTTGCCCAACCGCTCCCAGCCGAGGTCTTCCCAAGCGACGTCCATACCACGACGCTATCGGCAACGACCTGCGCAGTCTCGTGGGAGCGTGGCCGGTCGCCCTTGCCCCGGCCCCACCCCACCCCCGTACACTGACGACGGGATTGCTGGCACTCGTACGCACCGAGTGCCAGCCGGACACCGGAGAGATCCGGAGACAGACAGCTGGAGGTGTGCGCGATGCTCAGCGAACGCAGACTCGAAGTGCTGCGCGCCATCGTCCAGGACTACGTCGGCACCGAGGAGCCCGTCGGCTCCAAGGCGCTGACCGAGCGGCACCGGCTGGGGGTCTCCCCGGCCACCGTCCGCAACGACATGGCGGTGCTGGAGGACGAGGGCTTCATCGCCCAGCCGCACACGAGCGCGGGACGCATCCCGACCGACAAGGGGTATCGCCTCTTCGTCGACAAGCTCGCGGGCGTCAAGCCGCTGTCCTCGCCCGAGCGCCGGGCCATCCAGAACTTCCTCGACGGCGCGGTCGACCTCGACGACGTGGTCGGCCGGACGGTGCGGCTGCTCGCGCAGCTGACCCGGCAGGTCGCCGTCGTGCAGTACCCCTCGCTGACCCGTTCGACGGTGCGGCACGTGGAGCTGCTGGCGCTCGCCCCCGCCCGGCTGATGCTCGTCCTGATCACGGACACCGGCCGGGTCGAACAGCGTATGATCGACTGCCCTGCGCCGTTCGGCGAGGCATCGCTCGCGGATCTGCGGGCCCGGCTCAACAGCCGGGTCGTCGGACGCCGCTTCGCGGATGTTCCGCGCCTGGTGCAGGAGCTGCCGGAATCCTTCGACAGCGAGGACCGGGGGACCGTCTCCACGGTTCTCTCCACCCTCCTCGAAACGCTGGTCGAGGAGACGGAGGAGCGGCTGATGATCGGCGGCACCTCCAATCTCACCCGCTTCGGACACGACTTCCCGGTGATGATCCGGCCGGTGCTGGAAGCACTGGAGGAACAGGTCGTCCTGCTGAAGCTGCTCGGTGAGGCAACGGACTCCGGCATGACCGTACGGATCGGGCACGAGAACGCCCACGAGGGGCTCAACTCCACGTCCGTCGTCGCGGTCGGCTACGGTTCGGGCGACGAGGCAGTCGCCAAACTCGGCGTGGTCGGACCGACCCGCATGGACTACCCCGGAACGATGGGAGCGGTACGCGCAGTGGCACGTTACGTCGGACAGATCCTGGCGGAGTCGTAAGTGGCCACGGACTACTACGCCGTACTCGGCGTGCGCCGCGACGCATCTCAGGACGAGATCAAGAAGGCATTCCGTCGGCTCGCCCGCGAGCTGCACCCGGATGTCAACCCGGACCCGAAGACCCAGGAGCGGTTCAAGGAGATCAACGCCGCTTACGAGGTGCTCTCGGACCCGCAGAAGAAGCAGGTCTACGACCTCGGCGGCGACCCGCTCTCCGCCGGTGGCGGCGGCGGCGCGGGCGGTTTCGGAGCCGGCAACTTCGGCAACTTCTCCGACATCATGGACGCGTTCTTCGGCAACGCCGCGCAGCGCGGGCCCCGTTCGCGGACCCGGCGCGGCCAGGACGCCATGATCCGGCTGGAGATCGACCTCAACGAGGCGGCCTTCGGCACCACCAAGGACATCCAGGTCGACACGGCCGTCGTCTGCAACACCTGCAGCGGCGAGGGCGCGGCCCCCGGCACCTCCGCCCAGACCTGTGACATGTGTCGCGGTCGCGGCGAGGTCTCGCAGGTCACCCGGTCCTTCCTGGGCCAGGTCATGACCTCGCGGCCCTGCCCGCAGTGCCAGGGCTTCGGCACGGTCGTGCCGACCCCCTGCCCGGAGTGCGCCGGCGACGGCCGCATCCGCTCGCGGCGCACGCTCACGGTAAAGATCCCGGCGGGCGTCGACAACGGCACCCGTATCCAGCTCGCCGGAGAGGGCGAGGTCGGCCCCGGCGGCGGCCCGCCCGGCGACCTGTACGTGGAGATCCACGAGCTGCCGCACGCCGTCTTCCAGCGGCGCGGCGACGATCTGCACTGCACGGTCACCATCCCCATGACGGCCGCGGCCCTGGGCACCAAGTGCCCGCTGGAGACGCTGGACGGCCTGGAGGAGATCGATATCCGGCCCGGCACCCAGTCCGGCCAGTCCGTGCCCCTCCACGGGCGCGGGATCACCCATCTGCGCGGTGGCGGCCGGGGCGACCTGATCGTGCACGTCGAGGTGATGACCCCGTCCAAGCTCGACCCCGAGCAGGAGCGGCTGCTGCGGGAGCTGGCCAAGCTCCGCGGCGAGGAACGGCCCTTGGGTCAGTTCCAGCCAGGTCAGCAGGGCCTCTTCTCCCGTCTGAAGGACGCGTTCAACGGTCGCTGAACCGCTTTTCGCCTTTCACCGCACCGCCCGCCGGTTCCCTACCGGCGGGCGG
>NZ_JBHXJG010000022.1:0-47078 GCF_042723425.1 Streptomyces sp. NPDC058375
GGTGCGGGGGTGCCGCCGCTTCGCTTTGCGTGCGCGGAAATGACCGGCGGTACGGGGAAGTCGTCAGGAGCGCGCACCGAATGCGGCGCGAAGAATGTGGCGCAGAGCACATTGCTTCGTTTAATACGCAAAGAAATTCGGGTGACGGGCGGGAACCGGACCGGGGTGCGGTCCATGGATCCCCACCCATGAACCGCACCCGGCTTACCCCCGTCGGGTACGGAGCCGCACCGTCGCCCACCGCCGCCGAACACACAAAGCCCCCCACGGCCTTCACGTGCTCATCCGGTGGGCACCGGATGCGTACCCGACGTCGTACAGCCTCATCGGTGAAGCGGAACGGGGCGAGACCTTTCACTTCTGGCCGAAACCCCGTGGTGACCTCCTGTGACGGTCCGCATACCCTTCGGTGGGGGCAATTGCGGATGCAACAGGTGGGGGAGTAGTGCTGCGTATTCATGTGTCCAGGCTGGACCTTTCGCGGGTGCGGATGGCCACGAGGCCGGACGCGTTGTGGGAAACCATTCTCAGTTTTCACCGGCTCAGGGACCGGCGTGCTTCGACGGTGTTCGGGAAATGGCGTACGGAATCCCGGGCGCGGTTGAATGGTGAAGCGCAGCTGCTGGCGGCGGTGGTTCCGCCCCGCGGCTATTTCCCGGATTTCCTGACGCCCTCTCAGGAAGGCGCCGAACCCTTCGGACTCGACGTCGGAATGGAGGCGCTGCGCGACACCCCCGCCGACCGGGTCCACGCGGAGCTGGAGCTGCTGGCCGCCGGACGTCTGCGGCAGCGGGCAGACCGGTCGGTCGGTCAGCGGGCCGCCGGAGCGGGAAGAGCGGGCGCGGCGCTGCCCGCCGCGCTCATGGAGGGCCGCGCCGAGCCGCTCGCCCGGCTCATCGGAGCACTCCGCAGCTACCACCACGCGGCCGTCGAACCCTACTGGCCGCACATCCGGGCCAGCATAGAGGCGGACCGGGCCGTGCGCGGCCGGGCTCTGCTGGACGGCGGGGCCGACGGGCTCCTGGGCACCCTGCCGCCGATGATCCGGTGGCGCTCGCCCGTGCTGGAGGCCGACTACCCGGTCGACCGCGATCTCCACCTCGACGGTCGCGGGCTGCTGCTCCAGCCGTCCTTCTTCTGCCGGGGCACCCCCGTCGTCTACCGCGACCCCTCGCTCCCGCCGGTCCTCGTCTACCCCGTGACCACCCCCGGTGCCCCGGTCTTCGCCGAGCCGGGCCCCTGGCTCGGCCGGCTCGTCGGGCACACCCGCTCGGCCGTCCTGTCCTCCATCGGCAGCGGCTGCACCACCAGCGAACTCGCCCGCCGCGCCGGGGTGTCGCTGGCCTCCGCGAGCCAGCATGCCTCCGTGCTGCGCGAGGCGGGCCTGGTCCTGACGCTGCGCCACGGCAGCTCGGTCCTGCACACGCTGACCCCGCTCGGCGGCTCCCTGCTGCGCGGCGGCGCCCCGCTCGCCCTGCCCTGAGCCGGACCGGCCGAAGGCTCCGGGGTCCGCCTCAGCCCTCCTCCGCCGGCAGCGACGAGGGCCGCCTCAGCCCTCCTTTGCCCACAGCGACGTGAGGGCCCCGAGCCGCTCCTTCCGGAACGCCCTGTACGCGGCCACGGCGTCGGCGTCCGCCAGCTTCTCGTGTCCAGCCCCACCCGGGTGCGGCCGGAGAGTGCGCCGGCCGGTGCAGGGCGGCAGAGTGCGCACCGCGGCGGAAACTTTTCCCGCGTACGGCGATGAGTTCCGGGCGGTGCCGCCGTCTAACCCCTCGAAAGCGCCGGACGGACCACCGCAGGCGCCACGGGACAGAGGAAGAGGAAACGACCATGGCTCAGATGATCTTCGTGAACCTGCCGGTGAAGGACCTGGAGACCACCAAGGGTTTCTTCGAGAAGCTCGGCTACGGCTTCAACCCGGCGTTCAGCGACGACAAGACCGCTTGTCTGGTCATCAGCGACACCATCTTCGCCATGCTGATGACCGAGCCGCGCTTCAAGGACTTCACCAAGAAGGACGTCGCCGACGCCTCGAAGACCACCGAGGTCATCCTGGCCCTGAGCTGCGACAGCCGCGAGGAGGTCGACCGGCTGGCGGACGCCGCCCTGGCCTCCGGCGGCTCCCCGGCGGGCGAGACGCAGGACCTCGGCTTCATGTACGGCCGGTCGTTCCAGGACCCCGACCACCACATCTGGGAGGTCATCTGGATGGACCCGGCCGCCGCTGCCGGGGACCAGGGCTGAGCCGCGGGACGACGTGCGCCGGGCCCGTGGACGGGCGCCGGCGCACGCGGGGTGTCCGCGTCAGCTGCGGAACGGCCCCTTCACCTCGTACGTGATGCCCCCGGAGGAGCTTCCACTCGTCCCGCGCTGCGAGGAGAAGTAGAGCCGGCTGCCGTCCGGCGAGAACGCGGGCCCGGTGATCTCCGAACCGGACTGGCCGGTGATCCGCAGGAACGGGGCCACCGTGTCGTCCGGCGTGATCAGGCAGATCTCCATGTTCCCGCCGTCCTCCGCGATGTAGAGGTCGCCGGACCCGGACCGGGTGACGTTGTCCACCCCGGTCAGCGGGGCGGAGCCGCCTGTCACCAGCGAGTCGTCGTACGCGAGCGAGATCGACGAGGCGTTCGCGTCGTACGCCCACACCCGGTTGTCGCCCTTGGTGGTGAACCAGCAGGTGCCCGCCGCGTAGAAGCAGCCCTCACCGCCGTTGAACACCTTCGCCCCGGACACCTGGTGCCGCGTCTGGGTGGAGGAGGCGGCCGGATCCGGTACGTTCGCCCAGGTCACCGGGCCTGACGTGCCCGTGCCCGCGACCAGCACCTGAAGCGTGCCGCTCGACAGGTTCCCCCAGGTCGTGGGCCGGAAGCGGTAGAAGCGGCCGTCGCTCTCGTCCTCGGTCAGATAGATGTAGCCGTGGTCCGGGTCGGCCGCCGCCGCCTCGTGCTTGAAGCGGCCCATCGCGGGGCGCCGCACCGCCGCGTTCACGCCCCAGGGGTCGGTCTCGTAGACGTACCCCCGGGTGACCTCCTCGCAGGACAGCCAGGTCTTCCACGGGGTGGCACCGCCCGCGCAGTTGTTGTTCGTGTCGCCCAGGATCCGGTACGCGGAGGTCACCGTCCCCGAGGAGTTGAACCGCACCGCGCTCGCCCCGCCGCCGCTGCTCGGGGACACCTCGGCGTTGGAGACATAGATCCAGCCCGAGCCGTCGGCGTACGTCGCGCCGCCATCGGGCGCGCTGTGCCAGCGGTAGGAGGTGCCGGGCACGGTCTGCCCGGAGCGGGCGACGATGCGACTGGTGAAGCCGCTCGGCAGCTGGATGCCGTTGCCGTTGGCCGCCTGGAGCGCGCCGTACGGGCCGGGGGCCGGCTGGGCCGGGTCGGCGAAGGCGGCGCCGCGCCACAGCGTGCCGCCGAAGGCCGCCGCCGAGCCGCCGATCACGGCGGTGCGCAAGAAGTTCCGACGTTCCACGATCACTCCACGCATGAGTGAGGGCCCGCCGCTCCGGACGGACCGGCGGGTCGCGCGTCAGGACTGTAGGAGTGCGGAGTTGACGGAACGTCAAGCGGGGGTGAACGGGCAGCGGAGGGGTTGCGCAGGCTCCGCCGCCCTCCCTGGCGGGCCGGGTCAGTCCGCCCGTACGGCGAACACCGGGACCGTCGCCTCCTCGTCGTCCAGGCACGCCCCCGTCGCCAGGTCGAAGCGCTGCTTCAGCAGCGGCGATGCCACGAACGGCCGCCCGCCCGCCGAGCCGAGCAGCCCGCGCGAGAGGACGTACGCGCCGGTGAACGGATCCCGGTTGCCGATCGCGTACACCTGCCCGGACCGGTCCATGAAGACGGCCGCCTGGTCCCCGTCCGGCAGCAGCACCGCGACGCCCCGCCCGGGGAGCAGCACCCCCCGTTCGCAGACCGTCAGCCAGTCCTTCCCGTGGGCGATCCGGACGAACCCGGTGTCCTGCGCTGTCGTGATCGTGGCGGTGGTCATCAGGGAGCGGTCCCTTCGAGGGTGCGGACGGCGAGGACGGGCCCGGCGAGCAGCTCAAGATCCGGCTTGATCTGGTCCCGCTCCGGAACGAACCTCACCGAGGGGTCGGGGGCGTCGGGCGCGTTGACGAAGGTGACGAACCGGCGCAGCCGGTCCGGGTCGTTGATGGTCTCGGCCCACTCGTCGCGGTAGCCGGCGACATGGTCGGCCATCAGCCGCTCCAACTCCTCGCAGAGCCCCAGCGAGTCGTGGACGACCACGTCCCGGACGTGGTCCAGGCCGCCGTCGATCCGCTCCAGCCAGGCGGAGGTGCGCTCCAGGCGGTCGGCGGTGCGGATGTAGAACATCAGGAACCGGTCGATGAGGCGCACCAGTTCGGCGTCGGAGAGGTCCTGGGCCAGCAGGTCCGCGTGGCGCGGGGTGGCCCCGCCGTTGCCGCCGACGTACAGATTCCAGCCCTGGGCGGTGGCGATGATCCCGAAGTCCTTGCCCCGGGCCTCCGCGCACTCGCGGGCGCAGCCGGAGACCGCCGACTTCAGCTTGTGCGGGGAGCGCAGGCCCCGGTAGCGCAGCTCCAGGTCGATCGCCATCCTCACCGAGTCCTGCACGCCGTAGCGGCACCAGGTCTGCCCCACACAGGACTTGACCGTGCGCAGCGACTTCCCGTACGCGTGCCCGGACTCGAAGCCCGCGTCGACCAACCGGGCCCATATCAGCGGCAGTTGGTCGACCCGGGCGCCGAAGAGATCGATGCGCTGGCCGCCGGTGATCTTCGTGTAGAGGCCGAAGTCGCGGGCCACCTCGCCGATGACGATGAGCTTCTCCGGGGTGATCTCGCCGCCGGGGATGCGCGGCACGATCGAATACGACCCGTTGCGCTGGAGGTTGGCGAGGAAATGGTCGTTGGTGTCCTGGAGCGCCGCCTGTTCGCCGTCCAGCACATAGCCGCAAGCGCCGACCGTGGGCGCCAGCGAGGCGATGACCGAGCCGACCGTCGGCTTGCAGACCTCGCAGCCGTCGCCGCCGCGCGCCTCCTCGCGGCCGTGCGAGTCGAGCAGCTCCACGAACGACGTGACTTCCAGGGTGCGGACGATCTCGTACAACTCGCTGCGGCTGTAAGGGAAGCATCCGCACAGTCCCGCGTCCTCGGGCGGCGGCATCAGCTGCCCGATCACCTTCAGGCAACTGCCGCAGCCCGTACCGGCCTTGGTGCACTTCTTCACCTCGGGCAGCGTGGTGTGCTCACAGATCGCGCCCTTGCTCACGTTGTGGCAGGAGCAGATCACCGCCTCGTCGGGCAGCGCGGACGGGCCGAGCGCCACCGGGCCGCCCGCCCCGGCCGGCAGCACCAACTGCTCGGGGGCGATGGGCAGTACCGTGCCCGTCATCGGCCGCAGCGTGCCGTAACTCTCCGCGTCCCCGACCAGCACTCCGCCCAGCAGCGTGCCGTCCCGCCCGATCACCAGCTTCTTGTAGATACCCGATCGGGCGTCGGAGTAGACGACGTCGAGCGCTCCCTCGGCCGCCCCGTGCGCGTCGCCGAACGAGGCCACGTCCACGCCGAGCAGCTTCAGCTTCGTCGACAGGTCCGCCCCGGTGAACGCGGACCGGCCGCCCGCGATCACCTCGGCCGCCGCGAGCGCCATCTCGTAGCCCGGCGCGACCAGCCCGTACACCCGGCCGTCGGCGGCCAGCGCGCACTCGCCGATCGCGAACACCGCCGGGTCCGACGTCCGGCACTCCTCGTCCACGACGATCCCGCCGCGTTCCCCGACCGCGAGGCCGCACTCCCGGGCCAGTTGGTCCCGGGGCCGTACGCCCGCCGAGAAGACGACGAGATCGACGTCGAGCGAGGAACCGTCGGAGAGGGCCATCCCGGTCACCGCACCGTCCTCGCCCGCGGTGACCTCCTGCGTGCCGACCCCCGTGTGCACGGTCAGCCCCATGTCCTCGATCGTCCGCAGCAGCGCCGCGCCCCCGCCCTCGTCCACCTGGACCGGCATCAGCCGGGGTGCGAACTCCACGACATGGGTGGCCAGCCCGAGCCCCTTCAGCGCCCCGGCCGCCTCCAGACCCAGCAGCCCGCCGCCCACCACCGCACCGGTTGCCGCGCCCTTCGCGTACTCCTCGATCGCGAGCAGGTCCTCGATCGTCCGGTACACGAAGCAGCCCCGGGCGTCCTTCCCCGGCACCGGCGGCACAAAGGGGTACGAGCCCGTCGCCAGCACCAGCGTGTCGTACGGGAACACCGCCCCGGACCGCGCGGTCACCGTCCGCCTCGCCCGGTCGACGCTCGTTGCCGGGTCGCCGACGTACAGCTCGATGCCGTGCCGCTCCATGAAGCCCCGCTCCACCAGGGAGAGGTCCTCGGGGGTCCGCCCGTCGAAGTACGACGTCAGCCGCACCCGGTCGTAGGCGGGCCGGGGCTCCTCACAGAGCACGACGACCCGGGCGCCGCCGGCCACCGGGGTCAGCCCGCGGTCGGCCAGGGCCTCCAGGAACCGCTGGCCGACCATGCCGTGCCCGACGACCACGATCGTCGGGACGGCGGTGGGCGCCAGGGCGTTCGGGGGGGTGTTCGAGGCGGCGGCGGTGGTGCGCGGCTCGAAGGTGGGCTCCGGCATCTCAGTGGCCTCCGTCGGTTGTCCTGATGCCATGAGCCTGGGCGGGAGGTGTTACCCGGCCGCATCCCGCCTGTTTCCCGGGCGGAACCTTGCGCTCAGCGGCCGGGCCCGGGCCCTGTGAGGGACCGATGAGGAGGGATCGGCGACAGGCGTCTAATGTCGGTTCGTGCCTGACATAACCCTGACGACCCTGGTCCTCCTCTGCCTCGCCGCGGCCGCCGCGGGCTGGATCGACGCGGTGGTGGGCGGCGGCGGCCTGCTGCTCCTGCCCGCGCTGCTGCTCGGCCTGCCGCACGTCCCGGCGGCCCAGGTCCTCGGCACCAACAAGGCCGTGGCGATCGTGGGGACCTCGGGCGCGGCGGTGACCTTCCTGCGCAAAGCCCCGGTACGGGTGGGTCTTGCGGTGCGGGTCGGGCTGATGGCGCTCGCCGGGTCGATGACCGGCGCGTTCTTCGCCGCCGGGATCAGCAGTGAGGTGCTCCGCCCGGTGATCATGGTCGTGCTGCTGGGGGTCGCCGCCTTCGTGATGCTGCGCCCGTCCTTCGGCACGGCGGCGGCGGGCGACGGCACGGACCGGCCGGTCACCCGGGCCCGGGTCGTCACGGCGGTCGTGCTGGTCGGCGGCGGGATCGGCTTCTACGACGGGCTGTTCGGGCCGGGCACCGGCACCTTCCTGGTGCTGGCCCTGACCGCCGTGCTCCATCTGGACCTGGTGACCGCCTCGGCCACCGCGAAGATCGTCAACGTGTGCACCAACGGAGGGGCGCTGGCGATGTTCGCGTACCAGGGCACCGTGCTGTGGCAGCTCGCGGCCGTGATGGCGCTCTTCAACCTGGCGGGCGGGATGATCGGCGCCCGGATGGCGCTGAGCCGGGGGAGCGGCTTCGTCCGGGCGGTGCTGCTGACCGTGGTGTTCTCGCTGGTCGCCAAGCTGGGCTTCGACCAGTGGAACGCCTAGCGTTCCTGGGCGGGGTGGTCAGCGCACGTCGGCTCAGGGCACGTCGGCTCAGCGCACGTCGGTGAGGTGCGCGTACGCCACCACGTTGCCCTGGTAGCCCGTCTCCTGCGAGAAGCCGCCGCCGCAGGTGATCAGCCGGAGCGAGGCGTGCGGCGAGTCGCCGTAGACGCGCTGGTCGGGGAAGTCGTCGTTGTCGTAGACCTCGATGGCGTCGATCGAGAACACGGCCGTGCGTCCGTCCTTGCGGTCCACCTCGACGCCGGTCCCCTTGGTGAGGGCCCCCAGGGCGTAGAAGACGGACGGGCCCTGTGCGTTGTCCACGTGCCCGGCGACGATCGCGGTGCCCTTGGCGCCGGGCGGGACGCCGCCCTCGTACCAGCCCGCGAGGTTGCGGTCCTCGTCCGGCGGTACGTCGAGACTGCCGTCGGCGGCCAGCCCCAGCCGGGTCATCGGCGCGTCCACGTCGATGCTCGGGATGCGGATGCGGACCGGCTCGGAGGGGTTCAGCGGCTCGGCGACCGGGGAGCCGGGCTGGAGCTGGGGGCCGGAGGCGAAGGCCTGGGCGCTGGAGGGCTGCGGCGGGATCAGCTGGCCGCCGGGACCGTTCTGGATGAGCCAGATGCCGCACAGCACGGCGATGCCCACCAGCCAGCCCTTGGCCTTCTGCGCGCTCGGTGACACGGCGTCGTCCTCGGTCGGTGGTCCGGTCCTCGGTCGGTGATCCGGTCCTCGGTCGGTGGTCCGGGGCGGGCGGGACGCGCTCGGGGACGCGCCCCGCCCGGTCAGGGGGGAAGCGGCGGTTCAGCTTCCTTCGGCGCCCTCGGAGCGGCGGCGCAGCAGCCACAGTCCGCCCACGGCGGCCAGGCCGATCACGCCGACGCCGAGGGCGACCTGCGTGGAGTTCGGCTCGACGCTGCCGCCGACCCCGGTCCGCACATGGCCGGACGGGCGGTCGTGGATGGGCTTCTCGTGCTTGCCGCCGCCGATCACCTTGAGGTCGCCGACCGCGTCCTTGCCGTTGTCGCAGGAGACGACGATCTCGTAGGTGCCGGGCCGGGTGTCGTGCGGCACGGTGAACTGGCCGACCACGACCTCCTTGTGGGTGCCGGGGCGCATTTCGAAGTCCCCGGCGTCCAGCTCGTTGGCGTCGCCGATGCCGGAGCCCTTGGGGCCGCAGGCGGTGGTGTTCACGGTGATGGTGGCACCGGGGGGCGCGGTCGCCGGGGTGATCTCCAGACGGCCGAAGTCACCCGCGTACGCGGACGGAGCGGCGGCGGTGAGACCGAACGCGATGACGGTGAACGCGGCACCGACGGTGCCGGTCACGAGGCGGGCAGGACTGCGCATGAGGATCCTCCGGGCAGACGGCGCGAGCGGGTGTGTCCTGTCCCCGAGCCAACGGGGGTGCGGCCGGCCACGCCTTCTGACACTGGGTCAGCTTTCACCCGTACGGACCGGCGCGGCACCCTTGCCGGAATGGATCACCGCAGGTCGCGGGGGTGCGGCTGGGCCGTTCGGTCCGTACTGGCGGTCCGGGTGCCGATCGGGTGAGGCGCCTGCGCGAAGTGTGACGCAGGTCACACGAATGACCTCGCGGGCCCCGGGCACACGCACAACACCCCCCCACGGGACGGATTCCCGCCCCCACGGCACCCGCCCCCACCGGTCCACTCCCCCCTGGACCGGTGGGGGCGGTGTCGGATCCGCCTCCGGCCCGCCGCCGTACGGGGTGCCCGTCGCCCTACGGCATTGCTTCACGCCCCGTCCGTGGCGCTCCAGACGATCTGCGGCGGACGCACCCGGGCGCACAGCGGCTGCCCCTTGGCGTCGGTGAGGCCGAGCCGTCCGGTGAGGCGCCCGGAGCGCGCGGCGGCGGCAAGGACGTCCGGATCGATGTCGCTGAACATCAGTTTGGCGCGCCGGAACATGGTGAAGACCCCGGCGTCGTCCACCGTGCCCCACGACAGATAGACGAACCGCCCGCCCAGCCGGTTCTGGACGTACGGCCCCGTCACCTCGACCCCGTCCTCCGTCACCTTGGCCGTGCAGTCGAGGACCCACGAGGCGGAGGGCGCGTCCCCGGGGTGCAGGCCGAGCAGCTCGCCCGGCCGGTCCTTGCGCTGGACGCCGACGTGGATGTTCTCGTACCCGGGGAAGTCGCTGTCCGGGCCGCAGGCGCGACCGGGAAGGGGCGAGGCCTCGATATGGATCTGCATGCCCCCATGGTCCGGCACGCCCGTGCCTGCCGGCCCCGGCCCTTCCGTGCGGGGCCTCAGACGGTGTCCTGCGGAGCGCTGTCGTACACCGTGCCCAGCTCCTTCATCAGCGCCTCGTCCACCGCGAACGCGGTGCCGTCGATCAGCCGCACCGGCGCGATGCCCTGCGAGTTGCAGACGAAGGCGGCGCGGAAACGGCCCACCCCGTCCGGCCCGTCCAGCGTCACGGGACGGCGGACCGAGGCCCGTCCGGTCCGCTCCAGGCCCTCCTTCAGCAGGGTCATCGTGATGCCGGTGAGAGCCGGGGCGTCGGGCCACACCACCGAGGTGCCGTCCCAGAAGCCGATGTTGGTGATCGCCCCCTCGGTCACCACTCCGCCCGGCGCGGTCAGCAGCGCCTCGTCGAACCCCGCCCGCCCGGCCAGCACTCCGTAATACGTCTGCCCGAACTCGCCCGGCCGCTTGATGTGCGGGGCCGAACGCGCGTACGGCACCGACATCAGGCTGCGCGCCCCGGCCGGCATGACGGCGGGCCCCCGGACCGTCACCATCAGGGTCGTCCGGGTCGCGCCGGGCGGCAGGTAGCCGTTCACCCGCACCGACGCGTCCCGCCGCCCCGCGCCGTTCAGGGCGTGCCGGATCAGCTCCCGCACCCGGTCGCCGTCCACCGGCAGGTCGAACAGCTCCCGGCTCGCGGCGTCCAGCCGGGCGAGGTGCAGGCCGAGGCCCCGGACCCGGCCGTCCCGCACCTGGAGGGCGGTGAAGTGGCCGAATGCGTACAGGGCGGGGATCCGCAAGGTCTCCTCGGTGGCCGGCCGTCCGTCGAACTCGATGTGGGGCGCGGGCGACTGCGTCGTCATGCGGCCACCGTAGGCCGTGCGTGCGCCCCGATACGGACCGGGCTTGACCTCAACCATGGTTGAGGCGGAAAGGTCGACCTCATGGACACCACAGCCGCATCCACCGCATCCACCGCATCCACCGCATCCACCGCATCCACCGCATCCACATCATCCACCTCGTCCGCCGAGGCGGCCCCCCTCAAGGTGGCCGTCATCCTCGGCAGCAACCGCGACGGCCGCTTCGGCCCCGTCATCGCCGACTGGTTCCTGGCCCGCGCGGCGCGTCACCCCAGCATCGAGACCGACCTGATCGACGTCGCCGAGGCGGCCCTCCCCAACGCGATCACCTTCCACCCCGGACCCGAGGAGGCGGCGCGGATCGGCGCGGTCTCCGAACGCCTCGCGGCGGCCGACGCCTTCGTCGTCCTCACGCCCGAGTACAACCACTCGTTCCCCGCCCCGCTGAAGACCCTCATCGACTGGCACGGCCCGGAATGGCACGCCAAGCCCGTCGCCTTCGTCAGCTACGGAGGCATCTCCGGCGGGCTGCGCGCCGTCGAACAGCTCCGGCAGGTCTTCGCCGAACTGCACACCGTCACCGTCCGCGACACCGTCTCCTTCCACAACGCGGGCGCCCTCTTCGACGACGCGGGACGCCATCTGGACCCGGAGCCCGCCGACGCGGCCGCCAAGACGCTGCTGGACCAGGTGGTGTGGTGGGGCACGGCGCTTCGCGACGCCCGGAATTCCCGTCCGTACGGCGCCTGACGCCCCGTGGGCCGACAATCGCACTGAAGGCCCACGGGTAGGAAGCCCGCCGTAGTCCGCATTCCGAGGAGACCGACGATGACAGCGCCGCCGGCATGGCTGACCGTACTGACCACGACCGACAGCGAGGACAAGGCCCACGCCCTGGCGCAGTCGGCGCTGGAGGCCAGGCTGGCGGCCTGTGCGCAGATCTCCGCCCCCGTCACCTCCGTCTACCGGTGGCAGAACGCCATCGAGACGACCGAGGAGTGGCAGGTGCTCCTCAAGACGACGTCGGAGCGCTACGACGAACTGGAGGAGCACATCCAGCGGGAGCACGACTACGACACGCCGGAGATCATCGCCCTGCCGGTGATCCGGGGCAGTGCCCGCTACCTCGCCTGGGTGACGGCGGAGACGGCGCCCCCGGCCGCCCTGTGACGGCGGCCGTGACCACGCTCGCCCCCGGCGGCCCCGTCACCGCCGAGCTGCCCTTCTTCGTGTACGGGACGCTGCTGCCGGGCGAGCCCAACCACGACCTGTTCCTCCGGGGCCGTACGGCGGGGGAGCGCCCGGCCGTGCTGCCCCGGGCCCTGCTGTACGACGGCCCCGGCTACCCGTACGCGATCGAGGGCCACGGCCGCGTCCACGGCACCCTGCTCGTCGCCGCGCCCGGGGTGTACGGGGAACTGCTCGGGCTGCTGGACCACCTGGAGGAGTTCCTCGGCCCCGGCCACCCGCGCAACCTGTACGAACGCGTCGTCCGCGAGGTCGAGCTGCCGGGCCCCGGCGCGTCCGTGCCCGGCGAGTCCGCGCAGGCCTGGGTCTACCTCGCCGCCACCGCCGTCACCCGCTCGCTGCGGACCGGCGGCGTGCTGATCCCCGAGGGACGGTGGGTCACCGGGCGACCGCCCGACGCCTCCTAGGGCCGGGTGCCCGAGGGGCCACCCGGCCCTAGCAGGCGGCCGGCGCCGTGCTCAGCGGTACTTCGGCGGGCCCCGTTCAAGCCCGTCCGGCGCTTGAGGACGGAACCCTGGTGGCGGGGAGCGGCGACCCTTCTGTGGCGGATAGTGAGGGTGCCGGGGCCGTCCCGAGCGACGGTTCCGTGCTCCGGGCGGGGCGTGCCCGTCAGCGCGCCCCGGCCGCCAGCGCCTCCGTCACGCCCGGCTCCTCCGGCCCCAGGAAGCGCGGGTCGGGCCGGAACAGGGCGTCCAGGGCCGCCTTGCCCGAGGCCGCCAGCTCCCGGGCCCCGCCGTAGTACCAGGTGGCGTCCCGTGGTTCGTCGACCCCGACGCCGTACGCGTCGATCCCGGCGGACCGGCACAGCGTGACCGCCCGGTGGATGTGGAATCCCTGGCTCACCAGCACGGCCCGGTCGACCCCGAAGATCTTCTTGGCCCGGACGCAGGAGTCCCAGGAGTCGAACCCGGCGTAGTCGCTCACGATCCGCTCGTCCGGCACCCCGCGCCCGGTGAGATACGTGCGCATCGCGTCCGGCTCGTCGTACTCCACCCGGCTGTTGTCCCCGGTGACCAGGACGACCTTGACCTTCCCGGTGCGGTACAGCTCGGCCGCGGCGTCCAGCCGGTGCGCCAGATACGGGGTCGGCCGGCCGTTCCACAGCCCGGCGCCGAACACGACGGCGACCTCCCGCGCCGGAGCCTCGGCCGTCGTGCCCACCCGGTCCCCGGCCTCCAGACGCATCCAGGTCGCGGGCACGAGAGCCAGCACACAGGCGGCCATCAGCCCCTGCACCAGCCGCCGTTGAACGGGCCGGGTGCGCGGCAGCCGCAGAGCGGCGGGCCGCTGGCGAAGCCGGGGCGCGGACCGCCCCGGCAGCTGCGGCCCGGCGACCCGGTCCCGCAGCGTGGGCTGTCCCGGCAGCCGTACGGCGGCGAGCCGCTCGCGGAGCCGCTGTACGGCGGCCCGCTCCCGCAGCCCGGCGAACCGCCCCCGGAGCCGTAGCGCGGGCCGGGCAGGCCTCCGCGCCCCCCTCAGCCACCGCCGAAGCCGCTTCCGTCTCTTCCCGCTCTTCCCACGCACCGCAACCCCCATTCGTCCCGCCGTCCGTCGCGCCCTGAGCGCACCGTGCCCCCACCCCACCTGACGACCGGAACGCCGCAAAGGTTCGCCCGCCGCCCGGCCTGTGGCGTCCGACACCAGCGCGTCCGACACCAGCGCGTCCGGCGCCGTCGGGTCCGGCGCCGTCGGGTCCGGCACCGGCGCGTCCGGCACCGGCGGGTCCGGCACCGGCGCGTCCGGCACCGGCGGGTCCGGCACCGGCGCGTCCGGCACCGGCGGGTCCGGCACCAGCGCGTCCGGCACCGGCGGGTCCGACACCAGCGCGTCCGGCACCGGCCGCCGACCGGCCGTCCGGCCTCCGCACACTGCCCCCGCCCCCACCGTGAGGCGGCGGAAAACACCCGTGACCCTCACGCAACGGCCCGGCAACCTCCGCCCGGCACCATCGGTCCATGACGGAGCCGGCCCCGGAACAGCCCCACCCCCACCAGCCACCCCTGGTGACCGACAGCGCCGCGCACCTCCTCACCCGCATCACCGACCAGCTCGGCGCCCAGCTCAGCCTCGTCTCCCGGAACGGAACCCGCAGACCCATGCACCGCACCCGGCAGCCCGACCGCCCCGCAGCGCACGGCCGCCCGTCCGCCCCGGCCCTGGTCGCCGTGGCGCACGGCAGCCGCGACCCGGAGGCCCTGCGCACTGTGCTGGCCCTCCTGGACCGGGTGCGCGACCTGCGCCCCGGCCTCGACGTCCGGCTCGGCCACATCGAGCTGAACGCGCCGCTGCTCCCGGACACCCTGGACGGCCTGCGCGGGTCCGACGCGGTCCTCGTACCGCTGCTCCTGGGACGCGGCACCCACGTCAAGCGCGACCTGCCCGCCGGGGCGGCCGCCGCCACCGGCGTACGCACCCGGATCGCCGCGCCCCTCGGCCCGCACCCCCTGCTCGTCGAGGCGCTGTACGAACGGCTTGGCGAGGCCGGCTGGGACGTCGCCGACCACGGTGGCCGCCACGCTGCCGTGGTCCTCGCCGCCGCCGGATCCCGCGACCCCGACTCCGCCCAGGACACCCGGCGCACCGCCCGCCTGCTCGCGCTGCGCCTCGGCGTGCCCGTCGTCCCCGCCTACGCCTCCGCCACCACGCCCACCGTCCCGGCCGCCCTGCGCGCGCTGGCCGCCCGAGGGCGTCACCGGACCTTCGTCGCCTCGTACTTCACCGCCCCCGGCCGCTTCGCGAACGCCTGCGCCGACGCCGTACCGCACCGGGCCGCCGCCCCGCTCGGCGCCCACCCGGCCATGGCCCGCCTCGTGCTGCACCGCTACGACCAGGCACTGACCGCCGGAGCCCCGGCCGACGCGGTGAGCTTGCTCGCTTCCGCCTGACATCCCGGCCCGCTCACGCCCGTTGTCCGTCCCGGTCGCTACTGTCGGGACCATGGACGGCACACAGGGCGCACACGGGGCAGAACCGGCACACGGCACGCGAAGCGCACAGAGTGGTACGGGGCCGAGCCCCTACGGCACCGCCGACACCCAGCGCTTCGACACCGAGGAGGACAAGCGCCCCGGCCGCACCGCATTCCAGCGCGACCGCGCCCGGGTCCTGCACTCCGCCGCCCTGCGCCGGCTCGCCGGGAAGACCCAGGTGGTGACACCCGGCACCCGCTCCCTCGTCTGGGACGCCAGCCCCCGCACCCGCCTCACCCACTCCCTGGAGTGCGCCCAGGTCGGCCGCGAGCTCGGCGCGGTCCTCGGCTGCGACCCCGACCTGGTGGAGACGGCCTGCCTCTCGCACGACATGGGCCACCCGCCGTTCGGCCACAACGGCGAACAGGCGCTCAACGACTTCGCCTCCGACTGCGGCGGCTTCGAGGGCAACGCCCAGTCGCTGCGCCTGCTCACCCGCCTGGAGCCCAAGCGCTTCGTCCACGACCCGCGCACCGGCGACCTGGTCAGCGTCGGCCTCAACCTCACCCGGGCCGCCCTGGACGCCGCCACCAAGTACCCCTGGCCGCGCGGCGCGCACCCCACCGACCCGCACTCGGTGAAGTTCGGGGTGTACGCCGACGACCTCCCGGTCTTCGCCTGGGCCCGCGAGGGCGCCCCCGAGGACCGCACCTGCTTCGAGGCCCAGGTCATGGACTGGTCCGACGACGTCGCGTACAGCGTGCACGACTTCGAGGACGGGCTGCACGCCGGGCACATCGACCCCAACTGCCTCTACGCCGAACCGGAGCGCGAGGAGATCTGGGCGGTCGCCATCGGCCGCTACGTCCCCGCCGACACCGACCCCCAGGAACTGGCCGAGGCCCTGGACCGGCTGATCGACCAGGAGTGGTGGCCGCACGGCTACGACGGCTCCGCCGTGGCCCAGGCCCGCCTGAAGGACGCCACCAGCCAGCTCATCGGCCGCTTCTGCACCGAGGCCGAGACCGCCACCCGCGCGGTGTACGGCCCCGGCCGCCTCGGCCGGTACGGCGCGGAGCTGGTCGTCCCGCGCGCGGTGCGCCACGAGTGCGCCGTCCTCAAGGCGGTCGCCGACCGTTACGTGATGCAGCGCGCCGAGCAGGAGACCCTCCGCGCCGACCAGCGCATCGTCATCGCCGAGCTGGCCGCCGCCCTCACCGCCCGCGCCCCCGAGGGCCTGGAGCCGCACTTCCGCGCCCTGTTCGACCAGGCCCCCGACGACCACGCCCGCAAGCGGGTCCTGATCGACCAGATCGCCGCCCTCACCGACGCCTCCGCACGATCCCTGCACGCCGCACTCACCGCCCGTCGCGGCTGACCGGCAGACTGGAAGGGGCCGGACTTCTGACCACTGGGTGTGACCTGTCCGGGGCACACCCTCTTTCGCCATCACGCTGCGTGCGGGACGCTCGCAGCTGTGGGGGCGCCGCGCAGCACAGCACTGAGGAGGCATCAAGTGGTCGACGCACACCAGACGTTCGTCATCGTCGGAGCAGGACTCGCAGGGGCGAAGGCGGCCGAGACACTGCGCGCCGAAGGGTTCACCGGCCGGGTGATCCTCATCGGCGACGAGCGCGACCACCCCTACGAACGGCCGCCGCTCTCCAAGGGCTACCTGGACGGCAAGGCCGACCGGGACAGCGTCTTCACCCACGAACGCCCCTGGTACGCGGGCGCCGACATCGAGCTGCACCTCGGCCAGCCGGTCACCGCTCTCGACCGGTACGCGAAGACCGTGCAGCTCGGCGACAACACCGTCATCCACTACGACAAGCTGCTGCTGGCCACCGGCTCCGAACCGCGCCGACTCGACATCCCCGGCACCGGCCTGGCCGGCGTCCACCACCTGCGCCGCCTCGCCCACGCCGACCGGCTGCGCAACGTGCTCGCCGCCCTCGGACGCGACAACGGCCACCTGGTCATCGCCGGAGCCGGCTGGATCGGCCTGGAGGTCGCCGCCGCCGCCCGCGGCTACGGCGCCGAGGTCACCGTCGTCGAGGCCGAGCCCACCCCGCTGCACCAGGTCATCGGCCCCGAGCTGGGCCAGATCTTCACCGAACTGCACAGCTCGCACGGCGTCCGCTTCCACTTCGGCGCCCGCCTCACCGAGATCACCGGCCAGGACGGCATGGTCTTCGCCGCCCGCACCGACGACGGCGAGGAGCACCTCGCCCACGACGTCCTCGCCGCGATCGGCGCCGCCCCGCGCTCCGCCCTCGCCGAGGCCGCCGGCCTGGAGCTGGCCGAGCGCGCCCACGGCGGCGGCATCGCCGTCGACGCCTCGCTGCGCACCTCCGACCCGCACATCTACGCCGCCGGGGACGTCGCCGCGGCCGCCCACCCGCTGCTCGGCACCCGGCTGCGCGTCGAGCACTGGGCCAACGCCCTGAACGGCGGCCCGGCCGCCGCCCGGGCCATGCTCGGCCAGGACGTGACGTACGACCGCGTCCCGTACTTCTTCTCCGACCAGTACGACCTCGGCCTCGAATACTCCGGCTGGGCCCCGCCCGGCTCCTACGACGAGGTGATCATCCGGGGCGACGCCGGGAAGCGGGAGTTCATCGCGTTCTGGCTGAAGGACCGCCGCGTCCTCGCCGGGATGAACGTCAACGTGTGGGATGTCACCGAAACGATCCAGGAGCTGATCCGGGCCCGTCAGCAGCACGACCCGGAGGCCCTCGCCGACCCGTCCGTTCCGCTGGACTCCCTGCTCTGAGACGTACGAACGGGGTGTGGGCGGCCAGGTCCCGCACCCCGGCCGACCGCCCGCCGGGGCCCAGGTTGTCCGAGGCCACCCGTAGACTTCACCCGTGGCTGGCAGGATCAACGACGACGACGTGAAGGCGGTACGGGACGCGGTCCCGATCGACGCCGTCGTGTCCGAATACCTCCAGCTGCGCAACGCGGGCGGCGGAAATCTCAAAGGTCTCTGCCCCTTCCACGACGAGAAGTCCCCCTCTTTCCAGGTCAGCCCGAGCAAGGGCCTGTTCCACTGCTTCGGCTGCCAGGAGGGCGGCGACACGATCGCCTTCGTGATGAAGATCGATCACCTCTCCTTCTCGGAGACGGTCGAGCGCCTCGCCGCCAAGGCGGGCATCACCCTGCGGTACGAGGAGGGCGGCTACAACCCCTCCCACCAGCGCGGCGAACGCATCCGGCTGATCGAGGCCCACCAGGCCGCCGCCGAGTTCTACGTCCGCGCGCTGGAGAGCCCCGAGGCCGAGATCGGCCGGAAGTTCCTCGCCGAGCGCGGCTTCGACCAGGACGCCGCCACCCACTTCCGCGTCGGCTACAGCCCGGCCGGCTGGGACCACCTCACCCGCTATCTCCGCGGCAAGGGCTTCAGCGACAAGGAGCTGATCACCTCCGGCCTCTCCCAGGACGGCCGCCGCGGCCCCATCGACCGCTTCCGCGGCCGGCTCATGTGGCCGATCAGCGACACCGCCGGCGACGTCGTCGGCTTCGGCGCCCGCAAGCTCCGCGACGACGACAACGGCCCGAAGTACCTCAACACCCCCGAGACCCCGATCTACAAGAAGTCCCAGGTGCTGTACGGCATCGACCTGGCCAAGAAGGACATCGCCAAGGCCAGCCGCGCCGTCGTCGTCGAGGGCTACACCGACGTCATGGCCTGCCACCTCGCCGGCGTCACCACCGCCATCGCCACCTGCGGCACCGCCTTCGGCAACGACCACATCAAGATCCTGCGCCGCCTCCTCATGGACAACGGCAGCGCCCGCGTGATCTTCACCTTCGACGGCGACTCCGCCGGTCAGAAGGCTGCCCTGCGCGCCTTCGAGGACGACCAGAAGTTCGCCGCCGAGACCTACATCGCCATCGCCCCGGACGGCATGGACCCCTGCGACCTGCGGCTCGCCAAGGGCGACGACTCGGTGCGCGACCTGGTCGAGCCGCGCACCCCGCTCTTCGAGTTCGCGCTGCGCCAGATCGTCGGCCGCTACGACCTGGAGACCCCGGCCGGCCGCGCCGCCGCCCTCGACGAGGCCGCCGCCGTCGTCGCCAAGATCAAGACGAGCAGCGTGCAGCGCGAGGTCGCCGTCCAGCTCGCCGGCCTCGTCGGCATCCTCGACCAGGAGTTCGTCGTCCACCGCGTCGCCCAGCTCGCCCGCTGGGCCCGCGACAAGGGCGGCGACCACGGGGACCGCGGCGGCCGGGGCGGACCCCAGGGCCGGGGCCCGCGCGGCGGCGCCCCGCAGCAGGCCGCCCCCGCCCCCGGCTTCTCCGGCCCCGCGCTCAACCTCCGCAGCCCCGCCCACCGCACCGAGCGCGAGCTGCTCAAGCTCGCCCTCCAGAAGCCCGCCCTGGTCTCCCCGGCCTTCGACGCGTACGGCGTGGACGAGTTCACCGCCCCGCCCTACGCCGCCGTGCGCCGGTGCATCGAGGAGGCGGGCGGCGCCGAGCAGGGCCTCACCGACGACCGGGCGTATCTGGGCGCGGTCCTGGACGCCGCCCCCGACAACACCGTCCGCAACCTCGTCACCGAGCTGGCCGTCGAGGTCTTCCGCGGCAAGTCCATCGACGAGACCTACGCGGGCATGCACCTCGTCCACGTCCGGCTGCGCGCCGTGGACCGCCGCATCAACGACGTACAGGGCAGCCTCGCCCGCCTGGGCAACCACGTCGCTCCCCAGGACCTGGCCGCCGCGCAGAACGAGGTCTGGGTGCTCCAGCAGTACGCCCAGTCCCTGCGCGCCCACGGCGCCGCCGCGCTCTGAGCCCGTCCGGCACCCGCTCCGGGCCTGGCCGGTAGTCGTCCGGTGACGGACCGGAACCAAAAAGTCCCCGCACGCCCCTCGTGACAGCCGTGTGTCGTACCCCACACTGGGGAATGTCTGAGTCATCGGAGCACGCCGGTCCACAGGGGAGCACCCCTGGGGCCGGACAGACCTCCGCCCCGTCATCCGGCAGCGATCACCTGGAGGTCGCCCCCGTGCAGACCCGGACCGTGACGACCACGACCGAGCCCATCGCGGCCATCCCGGCGCAGCACAGGGCCCTGCACCACCCGGAGAACGCGGCAGGCCCGCCCGGACACCCACCCGAGGCGGTCATGGTGGAAGCGACGCACCTCCCCGAGCCCCCGGAGCCGCGGAACCGGGCGGACTCCGGCGGCCCCACCTCCGACCTGTTCCGGCAGTATCTGCGCGAGATCGGCCGCATCCCGCTGCTCACCGCCGCCGAGGAGGTCGAGCTCGCCCGCCGCGTCGAGGCCGGGCTCTTCGCCGAGGAACGCCTCGCGGGCACCCCGGACCTCGATTCCCGCCTCGCCGGCGACCTGGACCGGCTGGTGGTGATGGGCCGCACCGCCAAACGCCGCCTGATCGAGGCCAACCTCCGCCTCGTCGTCTCCGTCGCCAAGCGGTATGTGGGCCGCGGCCTGACCATGCTCGACCTGGTCCAGGAGGGGAACCTCGGCCTGATCCGGGCCGTGGAGAAATTCGACTACGCCCGGGGCTACAAGTTCTCCACGTACGCGACCTGGTGGATCCGCCAGGCCATGTCCCGCGCACTCGCCGACCAGGCCCGCACCATCCGAGTCCCGGTCCACGTCGTGGAGCTGATCAACCGCGTGGTGCGCGTCCAGCGCCGCCTTCTCCAGGAGCGCGGCGTCGAGCCCACCGCCGAGGACGTCGCCGCCGAGCTGGACCTGACCCCCGAGCGGGTCACCGAAGTCCTCCGCCTCGCCCAGGAACCGGTCTCCCTGCACGCGCCCGTCGGTGAGGAGGACGACGTCTCCTTCGGCGACCTCATCGAGGACGGCGACGCCGCCTCACCCGTCGAGTCCGCCGCCTTCCTGCTGCTGCGCGAACACCTGGAGGCGGTGCTCTCCACCCTCGGCGAGCGCGAACGCAAGGTCGTCCAACTCCGTTACGGCCTGGACGACGGGCGGCCCCGCACCCTGGAGGAGATAGGACGGATCTTCGGCGTGACACGCGAACGCATCCGCCAGATCGAGTCCAAGACCCTCAGCAGGCTGCGGGACCACGCCTTCGCCGACCAACTCCGCGGCTACCTCGACTGATCCACGCGGGACGAATCAGTCCACCTCGGCCAGCGCCTCCGCGAACTGGGCGGCGTACAACCGGGCATAAGCACCCCCGGCTGCCAACAACTCGTCATGCGTGCCCTGTTCGACGATCGAGCCGCTCTCCATCACCAGGATCACGTCCGCGTCCCGGATCGTGGAGAGCCGGTGCGCGATCACGAACGACGTACGCCCGTGGGCCAGGCGCGCCATCGCCTTCTGGATCAGCACCTCGGTCCGGGTGTCCACCGAGCTGGTCGCCTCGTCGAGCACCAGGATCACCGGGTCGGACAGGAACGCCCGCGCTATGGTGATCAGCTGCTTCTCGCCCGCGCTGACCCCGGAGCCCTCGTCGTCGATCACCGAGTCGTACCCGTCGGGCAACGTCCGGATGAACCGGTCGGCGTGCGCCGCCCGGGCCGCCTCCTCGATCTCCTCCCGGGTGACCTCGCGCGAAGCGCCGTACGCGATGTTCTCCGCGATCGTCCCGCCGAACAGCCAGGTGTCCTGGAGCACCATGCCGATCGAGGACCGCAGGTCGTCCCGGGACATCTTCGCCACATCGACCCCGTCGAGCGCGATCCGCCCGCCGGTCACCTCGTAGAACCGCATCAGCAGATTGACCAGCGTCGTCTTGCCCGCACCGGTCGGACCGACGATCGCCACGGTCTGCCCCGGCTCCACGCTCAGCGACAGCTCCTCGATCAGCGGCTTCTCCGGCTCGTAGCGGAAGGACACCTTCTCCAGCGAGACCCGGCCGACCGGTCGCTCCGGCCGCTCCCCGTGCTCCGGGTCCGCGTCCTGCTCCTCGGCGTCCAGCAGCTCGAAGACCCGCTCCGCCGAGGCGATGCCGGACTGCACCAGGTTCGCCATCGAGGCGACCTGCGTCAGCGGCATCGAGAACTGCCGCGAATACTGGATGAACGCCTGGACGTCACCGATCGACAGCGCGCCCGATGCGACCCGGAGCCCGCCGACCACGGCGACCAGCACATAGTTCAGGTTCGAGATGAACATCATCAGCGGCTGCATGACCCCGCTGGCGAACTGGGCCTTGAAACCCGCCTCGTACAGCGCCTCGTTCTGCTCGGCGAAGTCCCGCGCGGACTCCTTCTGCCGGCCGAAGACCTTCACCAGGGTGTGCCCGGTGTACATCTCCTCGATGTGGGCGTTGAGCGTGCCCGTCACCCGCCACTGCTGCACGAACTGCGGCTGCGACCGCTTGCCGACCTGCGTCGCCACGACGAACGACAGCGGGATCGTCACCAGCGCGACCAGCGCCAGCAGCGGCGAGATCCAGAACATCATGATCAGCACGCCGACGATCGTCAGCAGGGAGTTGATGAGCTGCCCCATCGTCTGCTGGAGCGTCTGCGAGATGTTGTCGATGTCGTTCGTCGCCCGGCTCAGCACCTCACCGCGCTTGGAGCGGTCGAAGTACGACAACGGCAGCCGCGCCAGCTTCGTCTGCAGGTCCTCGCGCAACTGGAACACGACCCGGTTGATCACCCGGATCGACAGCCGCGTGGAGACCAGCATCAGCAGCCCGGCCCCGACGTAGATCACCAGGGCCAGTAGCAGGACGTTCCCCACCGCGCCGAAGTCGATGCCCTCGCCCGGGGTGAAGTCCACGCCCGACAACATGTCGGCCATCGACCCCCGGCCGTCCTCCCGCAGCCCCTCGATCGCCTGCGCCTTCGTCGTGCCCTCGGCCATCTCGTGCCCGACCACACCGGCGAAGATCAGATCGGTCGCCATGCCGAGGATCTTCGGCCCGGCCACCGACAGCGCGACACTCAGCGTCACCGCGCCCAGCATCAGCCACAGGGAGGCCTTCTCCCGGCCGAACCGCTTCAGCAGCCGCTTGCTCGATCCCTTGAAATCCATCGACCGGTCGGTGGGTGCGCCCCCGGCCATCATCCGTCCGCCCGGACCGGCCATTACGCGGCCTCCGCTTCCGTCAGCTGGGAGAGCACGATCTCCCGGTACGTTTCATTGCCGTCCATCAGCTCGTGATGGGTTCCGGACCCCACGACCCGGCCCTCGTCCAGCACCAGGATCCGGTCCGCGTCACGGATGGTGGACACCCGCTGCGCCACGATCACCACGGTCGCCCCGGCCGTCTCCCGGCCGAGCGCCGCCCGCAGCGCCGCGTCGGTCGCGTAGTCCAGCGCGGAGAACGAGTCGTCGAACAGATAGATCTCCGGGCGCTGCACCAGCGTCCGCGCGATGGCGAGCCGCTGCCGCTGACCGCCGGACACATTGGTGCCGCCCTGCGCGATCGGCGCGTCGAGCCCGTGCTCCAGCTCCTCGACGAATCCCTTGGCCTGCGCCACCTCCAGCGCGTGCCACAGCTCTTCGTCGGTGGCGTCCGGATTCCCGTACCGCAGGTTCGTCGCCACCGTCCCCGAGAAGAGGTACGGCTTCTGCGGCACCAGGGACACCGTCTTCGCCAGCAGCACCGGGTCCAGCGTCCGCACGTCCTCGCCGTCGACCAGCACCTCGCCGTCCGTCACGTCGAACAGCCTGGGTACGAGCCCGAGCAGCGTGGACTTCCCGCTGCCGGTGGACCCGATGACCGCGGTGGTCTCGCCGGGCCGGGCCACCAGATCGACGTTCCGCAGTACCGGCTCCTCCGCACCCGGATACCGGAACTCGGCCCCGCGCACCTCCAGATGCCCGTGCCGCCGCAGCTCGGTGACGGGCGCGACGGGCGGCACGACGCTCGACTCGGTCCCGAGGACCTCCTCGATGCGCTCGGCGCACACCTCGGCGCGCGGCACCATCATGAACATAAAGGTGGCCATCATCACGGCCATCACGATCTGCATCAGATAGGCGAGGAACGCGGTCAGCGCACCGATCTGCATCCCGCCGCTGTCGATCCGGTGCGCGCCGAACCACACCACCGCGACCGACGACAGGTTGACCACCGTCATCACGGTCGGGAACATCAGCGCCATCAGCCGCCCGGTCGCCACCGACACATCGGTCAGCTCGGTGTTCGCACCCCGGAAGCGCTTCTCCTCGTACCCGTCCCGGACGAAAGCACGGATGACCCGGTTGCCGGTGATCTGCTCGCGCAGCACCCGGTTCACGCCGTCCAGCCGCTCCTGCATGGTGCGGAACAGCGGTCCCATCTTCCGTACGATGAGGCCGACCGAGACCCCGAGCACCGGCACGACCGCCAGCAGCACGGCGGAGAGCGGCACGTCGAGGCCGAGCGCCATGATGATCCCGCCGACGCACATGATCGGTGCCGACACCATCAGCGTGAACGCCAGCAGCACCAGCATCTGGACCTGCTGGACGTCGTTGGTGGTCCGGGTGATCAGCGAGGGCGCCCCGAAGCGCCCCAGCTCCCGGGCCGAGAAGGACTGCACCCGGTCGAAGACGGCGGCCCGCACATCACGCCCGAGGGCGGAGGCGGTCCGGGCCCCGTAGAACACGGCCCCCACATTGCAGAGCACCTGCAGAACACTGACGGCGATCATGAGACCGCCGAACTCCAGGATGTAGCCGGTGTCGCCCGTGACGACACCGTTGTCAATGATGTCGGCGTTCAGGCTGGGCAGATAAAGGGTGGCGCAGGTCTGGAGCAGCTGGAGAAGCACCAGCAGCACGATGGGTTTCTTGTACGGGCCCAGATGGGCCCGAAGGAGTTTTATGAGCACGCGGGTCTCTCGGAATCGGCGGCAGGCAGAGGCCGACCCAGTTTCGCGTACGCCGTACGTTACGGGCGAACCGTTTTCCCCAAGCCCGGGTCAAACCTGGAGCGCGGGGGAGCGCCACGCGCCCGGGCTCACTCTGTCGCCAGGCCCTGCGCCGGGTGCGCGCCGCTGAGGGGAGAGGCGGGCCCTACGCGGGGTGCTGGCCGCCGAAGGCCCCGGGGTGGATCTGATCCCGGGTCGCCGCGTACTGCTGACGCACCGCACCGCCCACCGCCAGCTCGTCGCCGGGCTCCAGTACCTGGGCCGCCGCGCCCTGCCAGGCCGGGGGAGTGCGCGGGTCGAGGGAACCCTGCGACACCCCGAGCGCCCAGGCCGCCTGCCGGGCCGCGCCGATCGCCGCGTACTGGGCGGGCTGCGGCACCACGACCTGGGTGCCGAACACCGCCGGGGCCAGCGCCTGTACGGCGGGCAGCTCGGCGGCGGCGCCCAGCAGGAACACCCGCCGCACTTCGACGCCCCGCCCGCGCAGCACGTCGAGGGCGTCGGCCAGCGAGCACAGCATGCCTTCGAACGAGGCCCGCGCCAGGTGCTCCGGCTTCATCGACTCACGCCGCAGCCCGCAGAGGGTGCCGGCGGTGTGCGGGAGCTGCGGGGTGCGCTCCCCTTCCAGATAAGGGAGCAGAACCAACCCCGACGCTCCCGGGGTGGACTTCAGGGCGAGCGCGGACAGCTCCTCCAGCCCGTCCACGCCCAGCATCTCGGCGGTGCCACGCAGCGCCCGTACGGCGTTGGAGAGGTGGACGACCGGCAGATGCATGCCGGTGGCGTCGGCGAACGAGGTGATCATCCCGCTCGGATCGGCGAGCGCCTCGTGGTGCACGGCCATCACGGACCCGGAGGCCCCGAGCGACACCACCGCGTCGCCCACGGCGACCCCGAGCCCGAAGGCGGCGGCCATGGTCTCGCCGGTGCCCGCGGAGATCAGCAGCCCTTCCGGGGTCATCCCGGCGGAGTCGGAGGGCCCGAGCACCTCGGGCAGCGCGGCGGAGTGCCCGAGGGCCAGCTCCACGAGATCGGGCCGGTAGGAGGCGGACCCGGCCGACCAGTACCCGGTACCCGAGGCCGCGCCACGGTCCGTGGTCCGCCGGGCGGGCCGGCCCAGCAACTGCCACACGAGCCAGTCGTGCGGCTGGAGCACGGCGGCGACCCGCTGGGCGTTCTCCGGCTCGGTCCGCGCCAGCCAGCGCAGCTTCGCCACGGGCTGCGCGGCCTGCGGTACGGCCCCGACCGCCTCGGCCCAGGCCTGCCGCCCGCCCAGCCCGTCAACGAGATCGGCCGCGGCGACCTGCGCCCGCCGGTCGTTGCCGAGGAGGGCGGGACGTACGAGATTGCCCTGCCGGTCCAGCGGGACGAGTCCGTGCTGCTGCGCGGAGACCCCGATGGCCTGCACCCCTTCGAGCAGCCCGCCGGAGGCCGCCTCACCGAGCGAGAGCAGCCAGACCTGCGGATCGGCCTCGGCGGCCTTGGCCTCGACCGGATGGGCGGCGTACCCCTCGCGGAGCACGGCGCCCGAGTCCGTGTCGCAGACGACGATGTGAGTGAAAGTGGACGAACTGTCCAGCCCCGCGACTATGCCCATACGGAGATTCTGCCGCACGGCGGGACCATCCCGGAACTCACCGGCGCCCCACGGGCTCCCTAGGTGTTGGTCGTCCCCCAGTCGTCCTCGAAGCCGTTCTGGCTGCTGCGGTCCCGCAGCGACCGGACCCGCTCGGCGACGGAGGCGGGCACCTTGTCCCCGACCTTGTCGCTGACCGAGTGGTACGCCTTGCCGGCGATGTCCCGTCCGCTGTGCGCGGCACTCTCGGCGGCGTTGCGCACGGCGGGGTTCTCCGTGAACTGCCGGGCCGACTTCTTCAACTGCTCGTAACGCTCGCGCCCGGCTCGCGTGCCGAGCACGTAACCGAGGGCCACTCCGGCGATGAACGTGAGCCGGTACCGCATGGCTGCCACCCTTCCTACGCTTGGTGCGACGTGTGCAGCCCGCCTACCCGCGAGCACCCGAGATCACCCCGGGCGATACCGATTGGCGGAGCACCCCCCTGCTTGCGCTAATGTATGTGTCGCAGCGAACGCGCGCCGCTCGGCAGCCGCCAGGCAGGTACGATTTCGAAGCAACGCAACAATCCCCTGTAGCTCAATTGGCAGAGCAGCCGGCTGTTAACCGGCAGGTTACTGGTTCGAGTCCAGTCGGGGGAGCGCGATCCCCTGTAGCTCAATTGGCAGAGCATTCGGCTGTTAACCGGAGGGTTACTGGTTCGAGTCCAGTCGGGGGAGCGGAACGGAAGAGGACCCTTCGGGGTCCTCTTTCGCGTACCCGGCCGACCCTCTCCCGGACCCTCGGACGGCCCCCGGAACGACTCTTTCGGGTCTCCTGGATCTCCCCTGCAACCGGGCAGCACGCAGCGACGTCCTCAAGATCAGGTGAAGCCGGCCAACCGAAGCGAGAGATCGTATGACCGGCTATGCTGCGGCAGACGGTGCGCACACTTGTACGCGCCACGCCGAAACGGGGCGGTAGCTCAGCCGGTTAGAGCAGCGGACTCATAATCCGTCGGCCGTGGGTTCGAGTCCCACCCGCCCCACCGAGCGTCCCCAGGCAGAATCGTTCTTGCCTGGGGACACGTGTTCTCCGGGGGCATTTCTCCGTGCGGTGAACGCCGCATCGGCCTCTTGCGGCGAGCGTCAGTCCCCCTCCGCCTCGAAGGCGCGCAGCAGGTCGGCGGCGACGCTCACGGCGATGGTCGCGGGGTCCTTGCCGGTGATGTCGGCCAGTCCGATCGGGGTCTTGATCCGGTCGAGGGCGGCCTCGTCGTGGCCGCCCTCCGTGAGGAGGCGTTTGCGGAAGCGTCTCCACTTGGCCGCCGAGCCGATCAGTCCGATGGAACCCAGGTGGGCCGTACGCAGGGCAGCGTCGCACAGCGCGGCGTCCTCGGCGTGATCGTGGGTCATGATCAGGATGTGGGTGCCGCGCGGCAACTGCTCCAGGACCTCCTCGGGCAGCAGCGGAGTGTGGTGGACGTGCACCCCCGCCACCGCGTCCCCGAGGACGGCGAGCCGTTCCTCGGTGAGGAGGTCCGAGCGGCTGTCGATCAGATGGAGGTCGAGGTCCTGGCGTGCCAGGACGCGTGCCAGTTCCATCCCGACGTGTCCGACGCCGAAGATCGCCACCGCCCTTACCACCGGCAGCGGTTCGAGCAGCACCGAGACCGTGCCGCCGCAGCACTGGACGCCGTGCCGGTTGGTCACCTTGTCGTTCAGGGCGAAATCCATCAGCTCCGGTCCGGCCGCGGACGCGGCGATCAGTTCTCGGGCCCGGTCGATGGTGACCGCCTCGACGTTGCCGCCACCGATCGAGCCCCATGTCTCGCTCCGCCCCACGACGAGCTTCGCGCCGGGGCCACGAGGGGCGTGGCCGCGCACGGTCGCGACGGTCACCAGCACGCCGGCCTCCCGGCGTGCTCGCAACCGTGCGACCGCGGCGAACCAGGTCATGTCAGGCACTGCTGCTCAATGCTTCTGCCTCGGCTCGCGGCCCGGCCCCGGTGGTGGAACCGGCTCCGGTCGTGGATCCGTCGCCACGGTGACCGTCGGGGGAAGCGGCGGCCCGACGGCTCGCCTCGATCGCCCAGTACACCGCCTCCGGTGTGGCGGGCGAGGCGAGTTCCACACTCACTCCGGCGGGCCCGAACGCCGCGGCGGCCTGCCGCAGCGCCTCGCGTACCGAGAACGCCAGCATCAGCGGAGGCTCGCCCACGGCCTTGGACCCGTAGACGGCGCCTTCCTCGGTGGCGTTCTCCAGCAGCCGGACGTGGAACTCCTGCGGCATCTCCGAGAAGCTGGGCAGCTTGTACGTACTCGCCGCCTGGGTCAGCAGCCGGCCGCGGCCCGGCCCGTCACCGGTGTCCCAGCGCATGTCCTCCAGCGTCAGCCAGCCCGCGCCCTGCACGAAACCGCCCTCGACCTGACCGATGTCGATCATCGGGGAGAGGCTGTCGCCGACGTCGTGCACGATGTCCACCCGTCGGATGCGGTACGCGCCGGTGAACCCGTCCACCTCCACCTCGGCCGCGGCCGCGCCGTAGGAGAAATACTTGAACGGTGAGCCCTGGAAGGCCTTCGCGTCCCAGTGCAGACCCTCGGTCCGGTAGAAGCCCGACGCCGACAACTGCACGCGCTGGAAGTAGGCGGTGCGCACCAGGTCGTCCCAGGCCAGCTCCGTCTCGCTGCCGAGGGCACGCGCGACGCCCTCCACGATGCGTACGTCCGAGGCGTTCGTCCCCAGCCGGCCGCCGGCCACCTGGAGCAGCCGCTCGCGGATCTGCTCGCAGGCGTTCTTCACCGCCGCGCCGTTGAGGTCCGCCCCCGCACTGGCCGCGGTGGCGGAGGTGTTGGGCACCTTGTCGGTACGCGTCGGGGCGAGGCGCACCTTGTGCAGCGGGATGCCCAGCGTCGTCGCGGCGACCTGCAGCATCTTGGTGTGCAGGCCCTGGCCCATCTCCGTGCCGCCGTGGTTGATCAGGACCGAGCCGTCCTTGTAGACCAGCACCAGCGCGCCGCCCTGGTTGAAGGCGGTGAGGTTGAACGAGATGCCGAACTTGACCCCGGTGATCGCCAGCCCGCGCTTGGTGTTCGGGTGTGCGGCGTTGAACGCGGCGATCTCGCGCCGCCGGTCGGCGAGGCGGCCGTCCGCGCACACCTGCTGCCAGACGGCCGAGATGCGTTCCGGGTGCGTGACCGGCTGACCGTACGGCGTCGTCTGGCCCTGGCCCGGACGGTAGAAGTTGCGTTCCCGCAACTCCATCGGATCCAGGCCGAGCAGCGGTGCGCACCGGCCCATGATGTCCTCGATCACCAGCATGCCCTGCGGTCCGCCGAAGCCGCGGAAGGCGGTGTTGGAGACCTTGTTGGTCTTGGCGATACGGCCCGCGACCCGTGCGTTGGGGATCCAGTACGTGTTGTCGATGTGGCACAGCGCGCGGGCGACCACCGGCTCGGACAGGTCCAGGCTCCAGCCGCCGTCCGCGGTGAGGGTGGCGTCCAGGGCCTGGATACGGCCTTCGGCGTCGAAGCCGATCCTCCACTCCGCGTGGAACCCGTGCCGCTTGCCGGACATGGTCAGGTCCTGCGTGCGGTTGAGCCGGACCCGGACCGGCCGGCCGGTCAGCCTGGCGCCGAGCGCGGCGACGGCCGCGAAGCCGTGCGGCTGCATCTCCTTGCCGCCGAAGCCGCCCCCCATCCGCAGACACTGCACGGTCACCTCGTGACTGTGCAGGCCGAGCACGTGCGCGATGATCTCCTGCGTCTCGGAAGGGTGTTGCGTACTGCTCTGGACGAACATCTGCCCGTTCTCGTCGACCAGGGCCAGCGCCGCGTGCGTCTCCAGATAGAAGTGCTCCTGGTCGGAGAACTGGAACTCACCCGAGAACACGTGCGCGGAGTCCGCGAAGCCGGCGTCGACGTCGCCGGTGAGCATCACGGGCCGGGCGCCGTGGAAACTCCCGGCCGCGATCGCGTCCCCGAGGGCGATCAGGGAGGGCTGTTCGTCGAGGTCCACCTCGACGGCAGCCGCCCCCAGCCGGGCCGCCTCCAGCGTCTCGCCGAGCACCCAGGCAACGGCGTGACCGTGGAACATGACCGTGTCGGGGAACAGCGGTTCGTCGTGTTTCATGCCGGCGTCGTTGACGCCGGGCACGTCGGCCCCGGTCAGTACGCGGACCACACCGGGCACCGCGAGCGCGGGCCCGGTGTGCAGCCGGGTGATCCTGCCGTGGGCCTTCATGACCTGGACCGGGTAGGCGTGCAGCACGTCCTTGGTGCGATGGACCAGGTCGTCGGTGTAGAGCGCGGCGCCGGTGACGTGCTGGACGGCACTCTCGTGCGGCATCGACACGCCGACGGCCGGCTTCTCGGGGCGCTGGGACAGATGGCTCATGACGAAACCGCCTCGGTGGTCTGCGCGTACAGCTTCAGCAGGCTCTGGCCCAGCATCGCGGAGCGGTACGCGGCGCTGGCACGCTGGTCGTTCAGCGGCGTGCCCTCCGCCCGCAGTACCCGCGCCGCGGCGTCGACGGTCTCCGCCGTCCACGGCCTGCCCTCCAGGGCCTCCTCGGTGGAGAGGGCGCGGATCGGGGTGGCGGCCACACCGCCCATGCCGATGCGGGCCTTCCGGACGATCCCGTCCTCGACATCGAGCGCGAAGGCGACCGCCACGCTGGAGATGTCGTCGAAGCGCCGCTTGGCGATCTTGTGGAAGGCCACGACCGGCGACAGCGGCAGCGGGACGCGTACCGCGCGGATCAGCTCACCGGGGCGGCGCACGCTCTGCCGGTAACCGGTGAAGTATTCCGCGAGGGGCACCAGGCGTTCACCGTCGGCGTCGGCGAGCACCACCGACGCCTCCAGCGCGAGCAGGACCGGCGGGCTGTCGCCGATGGGGGAACCGGTCCCCAGATTGCCCCCGAGAGTCGCACCGTTGCGGATGAGCCGGGACGCGAACTGCGGGAACAGCTCTGCCAGCAGCGGAACCCGGCCGTCGAGGCGGCGCTCGATCTCGGTGAGCGTCAGCGCCGCCCCGATCTCGATGGAGTCGGATCCGACGCGCAGCTCCCGCAGTTCGTCCAGCCGGTCGACGGCGATCACGCAATCCGCCCGGCGGGCGCGGATGTTCACCTCCACGCCCCAGTCGGTCGAGCCGGCGACCACCACCGCGTCGGGCCGCTCGCGCAGCAGCCGCAAGGTCTCGCCCAGGGTGTTCCTCCGCAGGAACGCGCTGCCGTCCCGTACGTACTCGGTGGCGACCGGCACGGGCGGGGACTGCTCACGACGCTGTGCGAGCGGGTCCTCGTCGGCGGGAGCGCCCACGGCGAACGCGGCATCGCGGATCGGACGGTATCCGGTGCAGCGGCACAGGTTTCCGCTCAGCGCGTGCAGGTCGAAGCCGTTCGGGCCGTGCTCCGGGTCGGCGTCCTCGGCCGGGTCGGTGCCCTCGGCCGGGTCCGCGTGTGCACAGCGGTCGGGCCGGTAGAACTCGGCGGCCATGCTGCAGACGAACCCCGGTGTGCAGTAACCGCATTGGGAACCGCCCCGGACCGCCATCTCCTCCTGCACCGGGTGCAGCGTGCCCGGCGAGCCGGCCGCGCCGACGGTGGCGAGCCCCTCGGAGGTGACCACTTCCTGCCCGTCGAGCGCCGCGGCCGGCAGCAGGCAGGCGTTGACCGCCACCCAGTCGGTGGGCTCGTTCGTCCCGGGGCGGGCGACCAGGACCGCGCACGCGCCGCACTCGCCCTCGGCGCAGCCCTCCTTGGTGCCGGTGAGGCCACGCTCGCGCAGGAAGTCCAGCACCGTGGCGTGGGGCGCGGCCGGTGAGATCGGCGCTTCGGTCCCGTTGACCGTGATGCGCGGCGCCGTCATGACATGCCCCCGTTCCGGTGCGCGGTCGGTCGGTTCATCGTCTTCGTCGTCTTCGTCAATGTCGGACAGCTCTCTGGATTCGTACGCACCCACGGGGGAGAAGCGGGCGCGGAACGGCGCGGGACAGCGAGGCGCCGTGAAAAAGGTGATGGGAAAGGGGTGATGCGAAAGGGGAGAGGAGAGAATGAGAAAGCCCAAAGGTGCCGCGGAAGGGCACAGGCGGAGGGGCGCGCTCAGCAGCCGTGCGCGATACGCCCCGGAACCCAGGCGGTGCACTCGGCGAGGCGACCGAGGTCGGAGTAGGTGAACATCGGCTGGTCGCCTCCTTTCGAGGGCTGAGGGTCGGCGTCTACGGCAAATTAGTGGTTGCCCCCGGGGAGGTCAAGGGGCCGCCGGGCGCCGAAGCCCGGATGAGCGCCGTCCCCGCCCGTCCCCGACCGCCGCCGCTCCGGCGGCTGCCGCCGCCCGGCAGCCGTTCGATCGGCGAGTGCCCCGCGTTCCGGAGACCGCGCCCCGGAAACCTCCGGAACGCCCCCGACGTCGTATCCGGAGGCCACGCCCCGGGGCCGGTGTCCCGAGGGTCCACAGCTCTTGTATCCCGGGGTTCACAGCTCTTGACGATGGTCGCGAGGCCTCCCCATACTGACGGCCAAATCGATTTGGCCACATCGCTTTGGCCCTCCGTTCGGGGCTGGATCGCGGCTGATGTCCGAGCGTTCCTCACGCCCGAAGGGGAGTACCGACGTGTCCAGTCATCGCCAGCCGGCACCCGGAGCTGAACAACCACCACCACCTCCACCGACGCCGAAGCCGGTCCCGCACGATGCCGCGTACGGCACCAAGCGCGACGCCGAGCACAGCACCGAGCACGACGCCCCAGCCGTGCACCCCGTCGACGAGTCGCGCCCCCTCGGGCGGATCGTCCTCTTCGGGATTCAGCACGTCCTCGTCATGGCCGCCACCCCCATCTCGGCGATCTTCCTGATGAGCGCCACCCTCCGGCTGGATGCCGGCCTGACCATCAATCTGCTTTCCGCGGCGTTCGTGCTCTCCGGTGTCGGGTCGCTGATCCAGTCGCTGGGGCCCTGGAAGTTCGGCCCCCGGCTGCCGTTCGTGATGCTGCCCGGCGGCGCACCCCTCATCCTGTTCATCGCCATCGCCGAGCAGCACGGCCTGCGCACCGCCACCGGCGCGGTCATCCTCACCGCGGCCTTCTACTTCGTCGTCCTGCCGGTCTTCTCGCGGTTGCTCAGGTTCTTCCCGGCCCTGGTTATCGGCACCATGATCGTCATCGTCGGGGTCAACCTGGTGAAGGTCGGCGCGGTCCTCGTCACCGGCCGGCCCGGCGAGCCCGGATTCGCGGACCCGAGGAACCTCGCGCTCGGCATGGCGACGATCGGCTTCACCGTCGTCTTCTACCTGCTGTTCACCGGCATCCTGCGGCAACTCGCCGTCATGCTCGGGCTGGTCGCCGGCACCGTGCTGGCCGGGTTCCTCGGCAGCATCGACCTCGGTCGCGCCGCCGAGGGCGGTCTGGTCAGCGTGCCGGAGCTGATGCCGTTCGGCTCACCCCAGTTCAGCCTGATCGCCGCGCTGCCGCTGATGCTCTACAGCCTCGCCTCCATGGCGGAGGCCACCGGGCAGACCGTCATCAACGCCGAGGCCGTCGGCAAGGAGATCGACACCCGCACCGACGTCCCCAAGACCGTCCGCGGTGATGCGCTGACCTCCCTCTTCGGCGGGTTCTTCGGACTGCCGCTGATGGTGACCAGCGGCGAGAACATCGGGATCGTCCGGGTCACCGGCGTCCGCAGCCGCTACGTCACCGCTGCCGCCGGTGTGGTCCTCATCGTCATCGGGTTCCTCGCGCCGGTGACCCGCGCGATCAGCGTCGTCCCGTCCGCCGTGGTCGGCGGCACGGCCATGGTCGTCTTCGCGGTGATCACCGTGCTGGGCGTGCAGATGCTCGGCCGTTCCGACCTCGACCGGCACACCGCCACGTTCATCTGCGCCGTCGCCCTGGCGCTGGGCCTGCTGCCCATCCTCATTCCCGGCGTGTACGCGGGCTTCCCGCCCAACGTCCGCATCCTCCTCGAAAGCGGCGTCGCCGTCGGCGCGTTCGTCGCCGCCGTGCTCAACATCCTGTTCCACCACGTCAGGCCGCGCATCGCCGCCCGGCTGACCAACTCACGCACGGAAAGCGACCGATGAACCAGCTCACCCGCGACCTCCTCGACTCCTCCGGCCCGCTCCTCCTCGTACCCGACGCCGTGCTGCTGCCGGAAGGGACCGTCGACGGATACGCGGTCGTCGTGGCCGACGGCGTCTTCCGGGCCGTGGGGCCTGCCGAGGAGCTGACGCGTACGCACCCGCGGCTCGACGCCGTCACGCTGCCCGGCCATCTCCTGATGCCCGGCTTCGTCGACGCCCACCACCATCTGACCCAGAGCTTCGGCTCCGCGCTCGCCTTCGGTGAGCCGTCGGAGATCTTCCGCAGGGTCTGGGTTCCGCTGGAAGGGGCCCTGGACGAGGAATCGGCCTATGTCGCGGCCAAACTGGCGGCGTTGGAGGCCCTGCGCGGTGGCTTCACCACCGTCACCGACGCCGGTACGCGTGCCGATGTGGACGTCGACGTCGTCGCGTCGGCCGCCCGTGACGCCGGAATCCGCTGCGTACTCGGCCTCGTGTGCAACGACGTCACCGGCGACCCCACGACCGCCGCAGAGGACTCCACGACCGCAGCCGAGGCCTCCGCGAGCACCACCGCCGTCCTGGAGAACGCCGAGAAGCACCTCGCCCGGTACGGCGACGATCCGCTGATCCACCCCTCCCTCGCCGTCTCGATCCCCGAAGCGGCCACCTCGGCGACCCTGCACCGCACCGCACGTCTCGCCGCGGAGGCCGGGGCGACCGTGCAGATCCACGTCAACGAGCACCTGGCCGGGGTCGAGCGCTCCCTCGTACGGCACGGACTGCGCCCGCTCGAACACCTGCACAGGATCGGCGCGCTCGGCCCTCAACTGCTCGCTGCCCACGCCACGTTGCTCACCCCCCGCGAACTGACCCTGCTCGCCGACACCGGGACCGCCGTCAGCTACAACCCGGTCGCCAGCGCCTGGAAGGGCAACGCCGTGGCCCCGGCCACCGCCATGGCCGAGCGCGGCATCCGCTTCGGGCTCGGCACGGACGGCACCCGCGGTGACGGGTTCCGGCTGGCGGACGCGGCCGAGTCCGCCCAGCGGATCGCCTACGGGCTGGCCACCGGGGACTCGTCGTGCGGCGCCGGCTGGACCTGGCTCGAACACGCCACCGCCGGCGGCGCCGACGCGGTCGGCCTCGGTGCGCGCACCGGTACGGTGGCCGAGGGGCTGGCCGCCGACTTCCTCCTCGTCGACCTCACCACCCCCGAACTCGCGCTCTCCTGGGACGTGCCGTGGGAGCTGGTACGCCGAGGCAACCGCGACCAGATCACCGCCGTGTTCGTCGCCGGGCGCCTGCGCCTGTGGCAGGGCGCCCCCACCGACTGGGACGGCCCCGCCTTCGTGCGGCACGCGGCCGAAAGGGCCCGGGCCGCCGTCGAAAGAGCCCCCATCACCCGCGTACACCCCACGTCCACGGCGGCACGGCAGGGGAGCACCGCACAGTGAGTACGGAAGCACTCGTGGTCCTCGCCGTCACGGTGGCCGTCGCCGCGTTCGTCCAGGGCAGCAGCGGCCTGGGCTTCGCCCTGATCGTCGCGCCCGTGGCCGGGATGCTCGACCCCGGTCTGCTCCCGGTGTTCGTCCTGGCGGCCATGATCCCGCTCAACCTGTACGTCGCCTGGCGCGAACGGGCCTCGATCGACCTGCGCGGCGCGGGCTGGATCACCGGGGCGCGGCTGGCCGCCACCCCCGCCGGGCTCGCGCTGCTCTGGCTGATCCCGGACCGCAGCATCGGTCTGTTCGTCGGCATCGCGACCGTACTGGCGGCGGTCGTGAGCCTGGTCGCCCCCGCCTTCACCCCCGGCCGGGCGGCCTACCTCGGGGCGGGCGTGGTGACCGGACTCACGGAGACCGCGACCGGCGTCGGCGGCCCCCCGCTCGCGCTCGTCTACCAGCACCGGCCGCCGGCCGAACTGCGCTCGACCGTCGCCGCCTGCTTCCTCGTCGGCGAAGTGGCCTCACTGGTACTGCTGTTCGCGACCGGGGAGGGCGAGCCCGGAGACCTGGGTCTCGCGGCGGCGCTGCTGCCGGTGATCGCCGCGGGCGCTTGGCTGAGCCGGCTGGTGCACCACCGGCTGGACGCGCGACGCATGCGCCTGTGCGTCCTCGTCTTCGCCCTGGTCTCCGGCCTGGTGCTCATGCTCGGGCTGTGATCCGTAGCGACGAGGCGCGCGCAACGACCTGCGGCTCGGGCGCCGTCGCCACCTCGGCGGCGGCGTCCTCGCCGCGCAGCCGGCCGAGCAGCAGCTCCACCGCGGCCGCCGCAGCACGGTCCAGATGAAGGTCCACGGCGGTCAGCGGCGGCTCGCAGGTGCGCGCCCGCAGGCCGTCGTACCGGGTGACGACCATGACATCGCCCGGTACGGACCGCCCGCTGTCCCGGATCGCCCGCACCGCGCCCACCGCGAACGCGTCCACCAGCGCGCAGACCGCGTCGGTCTCGGGATGTTCGGCCAGCAGGGCGGCACAGCTCTCGTACCCGGCCTGCTCGCCGCCCGCCTCCGGCGCGCTCGCCACGACGGGCGTCCAGCCGTACCGCTCGGCGACCCGCTCGTACGCGGCGAGCGCGTCGACCGACGAGTGGCGTGACCCGGAGCCGACGATCAGCGCGGGCCGCCTGGCGCCCTGTTCGCGCAGATGCGCGAACAGCAGCCCGGCGACCGGGCCGCCGCGCAGATCGACGTACGGTGACGTGTCGTCCGGCGACACCGGCCGTCCGAGCGACACGTACGGCAGGCCCCGCTCCCTCAACTGCGCCGCGGCGGCGTCGTCCACGTCCGGCTCGACGACGATGGCGCCGTCGATGTCGACGGAGTACAGCGCGGACCCCGACTGCACGGGCGGTACGAGCACCAGCGCGTAGCCGTGCAGCAACGCGCTCTCCGCGGCGGCGGCGGCGATCTCCATGTAGAACCCGAGCCGCGACGGCCCCCCGGCCACCGCGAACGGCATCGAGGAGGCGAGCGCGATGGCCTTCGCCTCCCCCCGGCGCAGCCGCTGGGCCCGCAGATTGGGCCGGTATCCCAGCTCGGCGGCGACCTGCTTGATGCGTTCCCTGGTCCGCGGATCGACCTTGCCGATCCCGTTGAGGGCGTGGGAGACCGTCGTACGCGAAACCTCGGCGAGCCGCGCGACGTCGGCGATCGTCGGTGGACGCGAGCCGGAACCGGAGGTTCGCATCGACGGGCACTCCTTGCGGGCTGAGGACGGGGCACCCCATCATCGCCCACGGCCCGCCCTCCCCGGGGCGGCGTTTCGCCGTCACACCCACGGGAGGAAGGCCGCGCGGTCCTTCGCGCCGGTCGCGGTCTCGGTCGCCGCCTTCTACGCCACGATCCTGCACGGCCTGTCGATCGAGGCCCGCGACGGCGTCCCGCTGGAACGGCTGCGCTCCACCGTGGACCACGCCGTGGCCCTGTGGGACTCGCTGGTGCGGCAGCCGGTGGAGTGACACAGAACCGCGGCAGCCGGTGGGGGTGACACAGAACCGCGGCAGCCGGTGGGGTGACACAGAACCGCGGCAGCCGGTGGGGTGACACCGACCCGCGGCAGCCGGTGGGGGTGACACCGAACCGCCGGTAAGGCGCTGGCTACCATCCCGTGTGACCGAATCAGCCGAACCGCGTGCACGACGCACCCATATACTCGCCGACCTCACGCCCCTGCGGACCTCGCCCGACTACCGGCGGCTCTGGTTCGGCAACACCGTCTCCTGGATCGGCCAGGGCATGACGGCGCTGGCGGTATCGCTCCAGGTCTACGACATCACCGGGTCCGCGTTCTCCGTCGGGCTCATCGGGTTCTGCTCGCTCGTGCCGCTCGTCGTCTTCGGGCTCTACGGCGGGGCCGTCGCCGACACCGTGGACCGCCGCAAGCTCGGCCTGTTCAGCGCCACCGGGTCGTTCGGGCTCTCGCTCGTCCTGGTGGCGGCGACCGTCGTCGGCATCGAGCACGTCGGGCTGCTGTACGCGATCGTCGCCCTCCAGGCCGTCTGCTTCGCCCTCAACGCACCGGCCCGCTCCTCGATGATCGCCCGGCTCCTCCCGGCCGAACAACTGCCCGCCGCCAACGCGCTGACCACCATGACCAGCACGACGGGCACGCTCGTCGGCCCGATGCTCGGCGGCCTGATCGTCGGCTGGTGGGGCTACCGCGCCGCGTACACCGTGGACGCCGTCTGCTTCACCGCCTCCCTGTACGCGATGTGGCGGCTGCCCTCGATGCTGCCCGACCGGCAGAGGAGCGACACGGGCAAACGGGCCTCCGTCCTGGACGGGCTGCGCTTCCTCGGCACCCGGCCCAACCTGCGGATGACCTTCTTCACCGACCTGTGCGCGATGGTCCTCGCCCACCCCCGCGCTCTCTTCCCGGTCGTCGCCGTCCTCTGGTACGGGGGCGACGCGCGGACCACCGGCATGCTCGTCGCCGCCCCGGCCCTCGGCGCACTACTCGGCGGGGTGTTCTCCGGCTGGCTCGGCCGGATCCGGCGGCACGGTCTGGCGATCCTGCTGGCCGTCGGCTCCTGGGGCACCGCCATCGCCGTCTTCGGACTCACCCGCAACCTCTGGCTCGGGCTGCTGTTCCTGGCCCTCGCCGGCTGCGCCGACACCGTCTCCATGGTCTTCCGCAACACGATGCTCCAGGCGGCCGTGCCCGACGAACTGCGCGGCCGCCTCCAGGGCGTCTTCATCGTCGTCGTGGCGGGCGGCCCCCGCCTCGGCGACTTCCTGGCCGGTTCCGTCGCCGACCTCGCGTCGCCCGCCGTCGCCGTCACCGGCGGCGGCGTCCTGTGCGTGACGGGCGTGGCCCTGCTCGCGCTGAAGTGGCGCGCCTTCGCCCGCTACGACGCCCGCGACCCGCAGCCCTGACCACGCCTCCGGTTCACCCGACGATCGAGCGGGCGAAGCCCAGGTCCACAAGGTCCTGCGGGCGCAGCCGCAACTGGTCGGCGGTGGCCCCGGTCTCCGACGGCGGCCGCTTGAGGATCGCGGCGGCCAGCTCCGGGGCGATGACGGAGAAGTTACTGTCCACCGTGACATGGGTGTTGCCCGGGGCCGCGAGCGCCAGCGCCCCGCCCGAGCCGCCCTCGCCGATCACCAGCGTGGTCACCGGGACGCGGGCCGCCGCGATCGCCGCGAAGGTGTCCGCGATGGCCGCACCCGCCCCGGCCCGCTCCGCCTCGGCGTCGTTGGCCGCGCCCGGGGTGTCGACGAGCGTGAGGACCGGGACGCCGAGCCGGTCCGCGAGCCGGATCGTCCGGGCCGCCGCGCGGTAACCGGCCGGGCGGGTCGCGGTCCCGCACTGCGCGACGTACGCCACCGGCCTGCCGTCCGCGCGCAGCCCGAAGCCGCACAGCAGCCCCGGGTCCGTGGAGCCGGAGCGGTCCCCGTGGAGGGGGAGCCGTACGGCGAAGTAGTCGGCCAGATACGCCTCGGCGCGCGGCCGTTGCGGATCCCGGGCCCGCGCCACCGCCTCCCGCCCGGTCTCCGGAAGCGGGGCGGCCGAGAGGGGGCGGGGGAGCGGGGCGGCGGCGGGCCAGGGGGCCGGGGGCGCTTCGTAGGGGCCGGGGCCGGGCGATGGCGGCGCGCCGGGTACGTCGTGCGGGCCGAGCGCGGTCAGCCAGTGCGTCACCGTGGCGGTCAGCTCCTCGCGCGGGACGATCGCGTCCACCTGGCCCGCCGCCAACTGCCCCTCGGCGCTGTACGCGTACGGGTCGGCGTCCGGTGGCCGCACCCGGGAACCGGCGAAGCCCACCTGCGCGCCCGGCAGCGCCAGCACCACGTCCGCGCCCGCCCCCACCGTGGCCCAGCCGCCGCCGGTCGTCGGGTCGCGGACCACGGCGATCTGCGGGAGCCCGGCCGCGCGCAGCCGGGTGGAGGCGGCGGCCACCCGCTGGAGCTGGGTGAGGGCGACCATGCCCTCCTGCATCCGGCTGCCGCCGGTGGCGACGAGCGCGAGCAGCGGGAGGCGGCGGGTCAGGGCCAGCTCGTACGCGGCCGCCAACCGGTCTCCCGTCTGCCGCCCCAACGAGCCGCCCAGGAAGCCGAATTCGAAGGAGAGCAGCACGCACGCGCGGTCTCCGACGACCCCGGTGCCGTACACCACGGACTCTTCCTCGCCGGTCCGCGCCGAGGCACGTTCCCGGGCCGCGTCGTACCCCGCCCAGCCGAGCGGTCCGTCCGGCGGCAGAGGGCGCGGCGGCGGGCGGTGCTCGGTGAAGCCCGAGGCGCCGGTGAGCAGAGTGATCATCTCCCGGCTTGTCGCCCGGGCGGGGGTTTCCTCAGGCACGGAGCGACCTCTTCATGATCTTGCCCAGGTCGTTGCGGGGCAGGGCGTCCAGGTAGCGCACGGTGCGGGGGCGCTTGTGCGGGGCCAGTTCGGCCGAGACCCGGTCCGCCAACTCTCCGGGGGAGGGCGGAGAGTCGGGGTCCGCCGCGACCACCCAGGCCACGACCCGTTCGCCGAGGTCCGGATCCTCCTCGCCGGTCACCGCCACTTCCCGGACCCCGGGGTGTGCGAGCAGCACGTTTTCGATCTCGCCCGCGCCGATCTTGTAGCCGCCGCTCTTGATCAGGTCGGTGGCCTTGCGGCCGACGATCGTCACGTACCCGTCCGCGTCCACCGTGCCGACGTCGCCCGTGCGGAACCAGCCGTCCGCCGTGTGGGCGGCGGCGGTGGCGTCGGGCCGGTTGAGGTAGCCGGCGAACAGATTCGGGCCCCGCACCTGGATCTCGCCGATCGCCCCCGGTTCGTCGAGCACCGCGCCGTCGTCCTCCGCTAGGCGCAGCTCCACCCCGGCGAGCGGCGGGCCCACCGTGCCGGGGCGCGGGACGCCGTCCGCCCGGATCCCCGTGTTCATCAGGGTCTCCGTCATGCCGTACCGCTCGATCACCCGCCGCCCCGTCGCCGCCGCGATGCGCTCGTGGTCGTGCACGGGCAGCGCCGCCGAACCGGAGACCAGCAGTCGCGCCCCGCCCAGTGCGCGGGCCAGGGACTCCCGTCCGGCGCTGTCCGCCGGGCCGTCCAGCAGCTCCGCCAGCCGGTGGTACATCGTCGGTACGCCGAAGAGCATCGTGCCGCCGGAGGCCAGCTCGCGGGCCACGCCGTCGGGCGAGAACTTCCCCAGGTGGCGGACGGAGCCGCCGCGCCGCAGCGGGCCGAGGACGCCCAGGATCAGCCCGTGGACGTGGAACAGCGGCAGTGCGTGGACCAGGACGTCGTCGCCGGTCCACCCCCAGGCGTCCTCCAGCGCGTCCAGGGACGCGGCGATGGCCCGGCGGGGCAGGACGGCCCCCTTGGGCGGCCCGGTGGTGCCGGAGGTGTAGACGATCAGGGCGGGGGCCTCGGGGTCGGCCTCGCCGATCTCGTATACGTCGGGGTGCGTCGCGCCCGCCCCATCGGTCTCTGCCGCCCGCGCGTCCACTCTCACGCGCCGCAGCTTCTCCAGCGCGGGCGGCAGCGTGTCGTCCGGGCCGGCCAGCACGGCCGTGGGCTCGCTGTCGGCCAGGATGTGCGCCAACTCCCGCTCTCCGGTACGAGGGTTGAGCGGAACGGCCGGTACTCCGGCCCGCAGAGCCGCCACCACCGCGATCACCGTCTCCGGCGCAGGGGTGGCCCAGACGGCGACTCGGCCCGCGTCCGCGATGCGGGCGGCGAGTGCGGCGGAGGCCTCGGCCAGCTCGCCGTAGGTCAGGGAGAGGTCACCGAAACGGACGGCCTCCCGGGAGGCCGCCGGGCCGGCGGGGGACTGGAGCGCGGGAAGAAGGTCGGTCACGCCGGGAAGCCTAGGGCGTCGGCGGCGGCCTCGCCGGGACCTGAAGACCGATGAGGGCAGCATCACCCCAGGTCGGGCTTTCGGAGGGCCCGCCCCTTCCGCCACATGGCTGCACGGAGCATCGAACCGCAATTTCGACACAGCATTGACAAATTAATTTTGCGTTGCCAGCATGCAAAAAGCTTGCCCAGTAAGCGAGTTGGAGCGCTCTCTCCAGGGAAAAACCCGCCCGCTCTCGAGCGCCCGAGGCTCCCCCCTGCACGTCGCAAAGCGCGACAGCGCCTTGCCTGACAGACCCCACGTACCGTCAGGAAGGAACCACCCGACCATGTCACCCGCACCCCCACGGTGGTCCAGATACGCCACCGCTCTCGCCGCACTCCTCGCGGCCGCGCTCGCCGTTCCCACCGCCGCCCCGGCCCTCGCCGTCGATCCCGAGGTGCGCGCCTCACGGGCCGCGACCGGACCGTCCGCGGCCGACATCCCCGCCGCCGACTACCAGCAGGTCCAACTCGCCCTCGGCGCCGCCGAACTGGGCGAGGCCATGTCGCTCGCCGTGCTGCCCGACCGGTCCGTGCTGCACACCGCCCGCGACGGCACGGTCCGGCTGACCGACGCCGCCGGGTCCACGAAGACAGCGGGCAAGCTCGACGTCTACACCCACGACGAAGAGGGCCTCCAAGGCATCGCCGTAGACCCGGACTTCACGGCCAACCGCTACGTCTACCTCTACTACTCGCCGCTCCTGGACACCCCGCCCGGCGACGCCCCCACCACCGGCTCGGCCGCCGACTTCGAACCGTGGAAGGGTCACCTCAACCTCTCCCGTTTCGTCCTCAAGGCCGACGGCACGCTCGACACTGCCAGCGAGAAGGTCGTTCTGGAAGTCGAGAGCGATCGGGGCCAGTGCTGCCACGTCGGCGGCGACATCGACTTCGACGCCGCCGGGAACCTTTACCTCACCACCGGCGACGACACCAACCCCTTCGAGTCGGCCGGCTACGCCCCGATCGACGAACGTACCGACCGCAACCCGCAGTTCGACGCCCAGCGCTCCTCCGGCAACACCAACGACCTGCGCGGGAAGCTGCTGCGGATCAAGCCCACGGCGGACGGCGGCTACACCGTCCCGGCGGGCAACCTCTTCGCCCCCGGCACCGCGAACACCCGCCCCGAGATCTACGCGATGGGCTTCCGCAACCCGTTCCGGATGTCCGTCGACAAGTCGACCGGAGCCGTCTACATCGGCGACTACGGCCCCGACGCCGGAACCACCGACCCGAACCGGGGCCCCAGCGGCCAGGTCGAGTTCAACCGCGTCACCCAGCCCGGCAACTTCGGCTGGCCGTACTGCACGGGCACCAACACCCCCACCGAGACGTACGGCGAGTACGCCTTCCCCGGCGGCCCGTCCGGCGCGAAGTACGACTGCGCCTCCGGCCCGGCCAACAACTCCTTCCGCAACACCGGCCTCGCCACTCTCCCTCCCGCTCAGCCCGCCTGGATCCGGTACGCCGGTGACGCGGGCTCTCCGCCGGAGTTCGGCGGCGGCTCCGAGTCCCCGATGGCCGGACCCGTGTACAACTTCGACGCGGATCTCGACTCCGCCGTGAAGTTCCCGGCCTCCCTCGACGGGCGGTTCTTCGCCACCGAGTACGGCCGCAAATGGATCAAGCCGGTCGAGGTCAAGGCCGACGGATCACCGGGAACCATCGACACCTTCCCCTGGACCGGCACCCAGGTGATGGACTCCGCGTTCGGACCCGACGGCGCGCTCTACGTCCTCGACTACGGCACCGGCGCGGGCAACCAGGCCCTGTACCGCGTCGAGTACCTCGCGGGCAGCAACCGCTCCCCGGTTGCCGAGGCCGCCGCTGACACGACCTCCGGGCCCACCCCGCTCGCGGTCTCCTTCTCCTCGGCGGGCAGCGCCGACCCCGAGGGCGGAAACCTCACCTACGCCTGGGACTTCGGCGACGGAGCCACCTCCACCGACGCCAACCCCAGCCACACCTACACCACGGCCGGGACCTTCAACCCGACCCTGACCGTCACCGACCCCGAAGGCCTCACCGGCACCGCCAGCCTGGTGGTGACTGCGGGCAACACCGCCCCCACGGTCACCCTCACCACCCCGGCGGACGGCAGCCTCTTCTCCTTCGGCGACTCCGTCCCCTTCACCGTCACGGTCAGCGACCCCGAGGACGGCACGGTCGACTGCTCCAAGGTCAAGGTCACCTATCTCCTCGGCCATGACAGCCACCGCCACCAGATCACCTCGAAGAACGGCTGCTCCGGCACCATCGATGTCCCCGTCGACGGGGAGCACGACAGCGCCGCCAACATCTACGGGGTCTTCGACGCCGAGTACACCGACGCGGGCGGGCTCACCACGCACAGCGACTCGATCCTCCAGCCCCGCCACCGCCAGGGCGAGCACTTCGCCGCCCAGAGCGGCATCGAGGTCGCCCCGCACGGCCCGGCCGAGGGCGGCGCGAGCGTCGGCTACACCGACGACGGCGACTGGGTCTCCTTCGAGCCGTACGTCCTGTCCAACGCCACCTCCATCACGGCCCGGGTCGCTTCCGGCGGTGCGGGCGGCACCCTGGAGGTACGGGCAGGCTCCCCGACCGGCACCTTGCTCTCCTCCCTGCCCGTCGCCCCGACCGGCGGCTGGGAGAACTTCGTGGACGTCACCGCGGACGTGACCAACGCCCCGCCCGGATCAACGGAGTTGTTCTTCGTCTTCAAGGGTCCGACGGGTCAGGGCAGCCTCTTCGACCTGGACGCCTTCACGTTCAACACCCAGGGAGCGCAGGTGAACGACCGATGAGACGATCCCGTACCCGCCGACTCGCCTGCGCTGTCGCTCTCGCCCTCGGGACCGCCTTCCTGAGCCCCGGGGTCCAGAGCGCGGCAGCCGCCGACCCGTACCAGGTCCTGGTCTTCTCCAAGACCGCCGGATTCCGCCACGACTCCATCCCGGCGGGCATCACCGCCCTCGAACAACTGGGCGCGGCCAACGACTTCACCGTCACCACCACCGAGGACGCGACCGCCTTCACCCCGGCGAACCTCGCCGAGTACGAGGCCGTCGTCTTCCTCTCCACCACCGGCGACGTCCTGAACGACACCCAGCAGAGCGCACTCAAGGGGTACGTGGACGGCGGAGGCGGCTTCGTCGGCGTCCACGCTGCGGCCGACACCGAATACGACTGGCCCGAGTACGAGGACCTGGTCGGGGCGTGGTTCCAGAGCCACCCGGCGATCCAGGAAGCCCGCCTCACCACCGAGGACCACAACCACCCGGCGACCGCGCACCTGGACGACACCTGGACGCGGACCGACGAGTGGTACAACTACCGCTCCAACCCCCGCGACAGCGTCCACGTCCTCCAGTCCCTGGACGAATCCAGTTACAGCGGCGGCGAGATGGGCGGCGACCACCCCATCACCTGGTGCCACGAACAGCAGCAGGGCCGCTCCTTCTACACCGGGCTCGGCCACACCATCGAGTCCTTCGCCGACCCCGACTTCCGCCAACTCCTCCTCGGCGGCGTCCAGTACGCGGCCGGAGCCGTCGAGGCGGACTGCTCCGCCGGTGACCCGGGCGGTCCGGACCCGGGCGGCGACAGCGCGGAGGCGGAGGCGTACACCTCCTCCTCGGGCGTGCAGAGCGCCGCCCACGGATCGGCGAGCGGGGGAGCCACCCTCGGCTACATCGACGACGGCGACTGGGCGGGCTACTCCTCCCTCGACACCGCCGGAGCGACCGCCTTCACCGCCACCGTCTCCTCGGCCGGTGCGGGCGGCACGATCGAGATCCGCTCGGGCTCCGCCACCGGACCGCTCCTCGGCTCGGTGGACGTCGCCCCGACCGGCGGCTGGGAGACCTTCACCGAGGTCACCACCACCCTGACCGCCAATGGGGCGGGCCCGCTGTTCCTGCGGTTCACCGGAGGAGCGGGCGCGCTCTTCGACGTCGACCGCTTCACCCTGACCCGCACCCCGGCCACCGAGGACGAGGGCTCGTCCAACGTGCACCTCTTCTACTACCCGTGGTACGGCACCCCCGACGGTCCGGCGGGCAGCTGGCGGCACTGGCAGCAGGGCGGCCACACCCCACCGGACTCCATCGGAGCCGACCTCTACCCGAAGCTCGGGCCGTACGACTCCGGGGACATCGCCGGAGCCGTCGAGCAGCACATGGAATGGGTGAAACGGTCCGGCGCGGGCGTCATCGTCTACAGCTGGTGGGGGCGAGGGGGGTACGAGGACGACCTCGCCGGTGACGTGATGGACGCCGCCGCCCGCCACGGCATCGAGGTCGCCTGGCACATCGAGCCGTACGGCGGCCGCACCGCCGCCTCCGTCGTCGACGACATCGCCTATCTGGAAGGGAAGTTCGGCGACCACCCCGCGTTCTACCGGGACGCGGCCAACGGCGACCGCAACGCCTACTACGTCTTCGAAAGCCTGAGGATCCAGGACTGGTCGGCACTCGACGCCGTCAAGGACACCGCCATCGTCCTCGCCCAGACCACCGACACCAGCAAGGTCGACCACTTCGGCGGGATCTACACCTACGACGGCATCGCCGGCGCCACCGCCCCCGGCTGGAAGAACGCGGGCGACTACGCCAAGGCCAACGGCCTCGTCTGGGCCCCCTCGGTCGCCCCCGGCTACATCGACGACCGGGCCGTCCCCGGCAACACCACCCCCACCCTCGGCCGCGAGGACGGCGCCTCGTACGACCTGGAGTGGAACAACGCCCTCGACCCGGCCATCGGCGGCGACCCCACCTGGGTCTCCGTCACCTCGTTCAACGAGTGGCACGAGGGCAGCTCCATCGAACCCGCCTCCTCCACCCCGCCCCGGGGCCACGGTTACGAGACCTTCGAGGGGGCCTACGGCACGACCGGGGAAGCCGCCGAGACGGCCTACCTGGACCGGACCGCGTACTGGGCGGACCGGTTCGAACAGCAGCTGAGGCAGCAGCGCCGGTAGTCCTGCCGGCCCCCGCAGACGAACGGCCGCGTTCCGGCGGGAAC